>JAHKXX010000237.1 GCA_020627425.1 bacterium | reverse complement strand
TATCTTCTTTTATTGTAGGCTGGTTTTCATCAGTGATAATTTCTGCAGTTGGTTTTTTCGTATCCTTTATGAATGTCAATTCAGAATCAAAGGTTATTTCTTTTTCAAAATTGTCTATTACGGTTACTTCACATTTATATTCTCCGTCAGCAAGTCTTTCTTTATTTTTAATGTTTTTATCAATTGTTAATATCAACTCTACGTTATTTGCAAGAACATCTGAAAGCTTTTTCGAATCATCTTCTCCATTGATATTTGAAATAGCAAGTGCCACGCAATAATTTCCGGTGTATTTTTTGTCAGTGCTAAGAGCAGTTACTTCATTGTTATCACTGTCTTTTATGACTACTTTAACTGCTTTTATACCTTGATTCTTTATTTTTGCATTATCTGTTTCATTAAATGAAACCGTAAAATTAAAAGAAGTCGGCTTATTAATATATCCAAAATCGGTTGACTCGTTATTTTTGGTTGTCAAAGTCAGGTTATAATTACCCTTGGTAATTCTTAAAGGATAAGGAATTTTTTCTTCGCCCGAATCTGCTTTGGGTAATTCTTTAGTGACTTTTTCGTTTATTTTAATTTTATAAATATCTTTCGAAGCAATTTTTTTATCACCATTCAGCAATTCTACAGTTATTGGAGAAAGATCATCTACATCGTTTTTTAATGTAACATAATAACGACCCAAATCATTATCATACTTAGCTTTTGTACCGTTTATTATAACAGAATTAAATGCTTTGTCTCCATCGTCTGTTATCTTCACGCCAAGTCTTACACTATAGTTACTAATCAGTCCGAATGTAAGAGCTTTTAACAGCCAATCACTATTATTGCCGGATTTATATACAACTGCAGTATCATCTATTTCCGGTTCTCCGTTTTCTACAGTGAGAGATTCTGTTTTTGTTTTGTACACCGTAATCTTTTTGGTTTTTTGTTCACCTGTTTGAGAGTCCTGAACAGTCTTCTCTTTATACAGAATGATATCAAAGGAAAGAGACTTGCATTCTTTTGGAATATTATAATAAATTATATTTTTATCTTTTTTATTTTCATCTATAGAAGATATGAAGTTATCAAATATTTTTTTGCCGTTACATCTGATAAATACCTTATATCCGGATTCTTTCAGAACATCACTGAATGAGGGCTTAACCTTTACAGTATCACCCGTATATATCGTTTCATTATTTGATTCTACAGTTAAAGCTATATCGTTTGTACCGTTTAATGATGTAGTTAATAAACCGGTTTTTTGGAACTTGCTAATAGTACAAAGTACACCCGATTTGTCCGGATCATTATATTCAGTATCCAGCTCATATTTAGGCGCAGTGGACGTTATAAAATTAATTTCCTCATTCTCACAGGTCAACTCGTAATAATTGGAAGTTGAATTGATAGTTAGATTAGTTAAACACTCTTTTTCTTTTATTTTCTCGTTATTTTCAGACATAAAAGATATTTTATTAAACTTCGATGTTTCGAAATCTGCTTGTACCTTGGTTCGATATAGATTATCAGTACCAAATTTTTTGAATTCAAGTTTTTGCTTCTTGCCTTGCAGTATTATCGAAGTACAGTTGGCTTCGTCTTCTTTTTTATCATATATTATATATTTATAATAATTGGTATCTTCTCCGGAATCGCTCTGCGATTCAACGGATTTTGTCGGCGACCAGTAGTATTTTACTTTATTATCTACCATACCAATTACAAAATATTTATATGCATCTTCATCTATTGTTTGAAGTTTTTCATAACTGTCTTTGGACTCTGACTTATAAATGCTGATAGGCAGCTTTGAATTTGCTTTAAACTCAATATATTTTGTTTCTAATTTCACATCATGTTGAACTTTTTCAGCAGTCGTCACAGGCTCGTTTAAAGCGTTGACCGGGAACAGCGATACAGCCATCGCACCGGTAAGAAATAGTGACACTATCCTTTTGGTAAACTTTGAAAATAACATCATTCTTCTTCCTTTCTGTTTTCTGATTTTATTTTGTTCTTAGCGGATATATATCTAAAATTTTCGCCGTTGAGTAATGCGTGCATATGCAGTGAAAAAATCATTGTAGATATTAATACATAAACCCAGTTTGCATTGCTTTTTATAAACAATATATTTATGAGAAATACTATAAAACACACTGCCATAACAAAATCCGCAATCATAGCGGTCCTTGACGAAAAAAACACTGCTATTCCGGGACGCCTTTTTCGGGCGCGTTTTTTTACTCTCTTTTTTCTGATACTATTGGCTATGAACAACAACACATATCCAAGTATTATTCCCAACCAAAAAATCGCTCCAATCAGTATTGTAACTATGTCCGTTCCGTTATTGTCGGGATTCATCATCCCAAACAAGGGAATAATCGCCATTATATACGAAGAAATGAACAGACATACGATACATCCTTTGATCAGCTTCCTGCATTTTTCCAATACAATCACTCTTTCATATAATTCCTTTTTCAGGAAATAATCTCCTCACTGTGTATAAATATTATTTTTTCCGTTATATAGAAGGGCATGTCAAACTGCATATTGCCTGACAGTACCGTTGTTTCCTGCATCGGCTCACTGAGTACCGTGGTTTCGTTTATAGGCTCCTTCATCACCGGTATATTATATTTTTGTCCGTCAGCGGTTCCACCGTTCGAAGCACTGCTTTGATATGCTGCATTTGCTGGTATTGTTGACGGTGCTGCAGGCATAGAGGGCATATAATTTGCTGATCTTGATACAGAATATGCTTTATGTGAATTCAAATCCAGCGTACCTGTGGTACCCGAACCATCAAAACCTCCGGTATAGGTTTCCAGCGGGAACACTTTACTTTGCTGTATATCCAGATCATTATTATGGAAATTTGAAAATTGGCTTGATGGTGTACTGTCAATATATTTATTCTTTGTTTTTCTTAGCCGTCCGGTTTCGCTGTTGATTTTTTGCATTTCCTGAATTGTCTTCTTCTTTGCACGTCCGGTTCTGATATTGAATATAAGTCGTATATTAAAACCAAAAAACAAAATAGTGTTAACTATAAGCATCACTACCGTCAACGCTAAAAATATGTAAAAAAAAGTCTGCAATACAGCTATGTTATCCGTTCCTGCTCCCATTTCTCCCATTTTAATCACCAGCCTGCCTTATTTATATTTGATTCCTGTAAATCATAGGTAACACTTATACCATACGGTCTTACGTTGTCCTTTACCATACGAACGTCCTTTTCACATATGCTGCAAGATACACCTATAATAAGTACCATTATGATCAGGGAAAGTCCTGTCAGTACAAGTAAAATATTAATATAATACTTTGATATAAACCTCATCAGCCAATCATATGTCGTATCCGTAGTTATCGGCTCCTTGGTAGCGCTAAACGCTTTCTGAAGATCCTTCAGGACTTCTTCACAGCTTTGATACCTTTCCAACGGGTTTGACTTTGTGCATTTTAAAATGATACGATCCAGCTCCTCCGACAAACCGGGTTTATATTTTTTTACAGAAAATATTCCTATTTCACGCATCGTCGGGTCTTCACCTGTCAACAAGTAAAAAAGCGTTACACCCAGACTATATATATCCGTTCTGCCGTCTGTTTGCCCTCTTCCTCCAAACTGTTCAGGCGCGGCATAGCCATATGTACCCAATGTGTTGGTATCCTCCAGACTTGAGTATTTATACTCTCTTGCTGTACCGAAATCTATAAGAGCAATGTTTCCGTCCGGCTTTAGTATGATATTGGAGGGCTTCATATCACGGTATATGATCGGCGGAGAACAAGAATGAAGATAAGACAAAACATCGCATATTTGCTCCGACCACCTTATAACATCCTCCTGGGCTTGGGGTCCCTTTTGCCTGAGCCATGTGTTAAGGTTGATTCCGTCTATATAATCCATAACCATATACACAACCCCGCCGTTTTCAAATACATCCCATATTCTCGGCAGTAAAGGGTGACTCAAACGCTTTAGAATTTCCGTCTCATGAAGGAATGTTGTATATCCTATATCATACTTCGTATAATAAGATTGTTTTATTTGCTTTATAGCAAATATCAGATTGTCAGAAAGACGTAAAGCACGATATACAATACTCGTTCCGCCCTGACCGATAGCTTCCAGTATTTTATATTTTCCGTCTAATATACTGCTGTTAGTTAACATTTTTATCACTGCTTGACCTAACACTGCCCCTCGGAGCAGTGGCTTTTATTTATTAATCTCTTTCCTTATGTTATTAATATTTGTCCTTATTCCTCTGATTTCCGTATTTACTGTTTCTGCCTCATTTGCGGTTACGTTAGCATTTATCTTGGTTTCTATTTCGTTTGTATAAGACGTTATATCCGCTATCAACTTCTCTATCTCGTCATTGGTAATACCATATGACCTAAACATATCCAAACGGTTAGGGCTTGATATTTCCAAAGTACACATCTTGAAGCAATCTATCGTCAACAATATATCCCTTCCATTGGAGCTTTCAAATTCATCAACAGCAAGCTGCTCCATTTCTTTGATGCTTTCCCAATATTCCACATAGTTTATCTCGGATAGTTCGCCGTTATTATCTAAAACGGGTTTTAAAAGCTTGTCATAGTTATCTCTGAATTTCAACATTGCCTTGGCTTTTTTCTTTATCTTAGTGCTTCCATACTGCTCTGCCTTTTCCAACCATTGCTTAGATACGTTCTTGCCTTGCATATCGCTGTCACTACTAAAGAAAAGCGCCTCTCCGACCTTCATATATACCTTATCGCCGAAGTCCTCGTTACTATAGTCGTTCGATTTATCAAGGACATAGGGCTTTACTATACTAAGATATTGCCCATATTCCGAATCATTTGCAACACAGGTAAATTTAGTATCTGTATCCATAAACCGGTCATCGCTGCCGTTATTTATATAAGAGCTTAACAGCAGCTCGTATGCATATGGGTTCTGAGGGTTTAATTTTATAGCCTGTTGGCAATTCTCGATTCTTTCGTCAAGTGTCTGAGCAGACTGTGCTGTAGTTATACATGAATCATAGGTATCAGCCATGGCTGCATCAGCTGCAATTCTAAAACCGATGGTACCTGCTCCTCCGATAAACGTCATAACAAGGGACGCACAAAATATACGCCATTTAACATTTTGTACTTTTTTGTTTTCTATGTTGAGATATTCTACATTATCCAGAGCGTACATCAGCTCGGCGCAGTTCTGGTATCTGTCGTTCGGATTCAGCTGGGTGCATTTTAGTATGATTTCTTCAAGACCTGAGGACAGTGTAGGATTCCACTGTCTGATAGGATACATCTCATACGGCGGCAGTGCAGGGTTGTGCCCTGTAACAAGATGGTACATTGTAGCTCCGAGACAGTATATGTCGGTTCTTGCATCTGTCTGACCCTGACCTCCGAATTGTTCGGGAGCCGCATAGCCTCTTGTACCAAGACATGTAGTATCAGCTATCCCGGCGGTTTTAAACTCTCGTGCAGTACCAAAATCTATCAGAATAACGCTTCCGTCCGGCTTTAGCATTACATTGGACGGCTTCATATCTCTGTATATTATAGGAGGACGTCTGGAATGAAGGTAACCAAGCACATCGCAAAGCTGTTTTGCCCATTCTATAACGTCCTTCTCCGGTTGAGCACCGTTGATCTTCAGTATATCACTCAGTGGTCTTCCCTCTACATAATCCATAACAATGAGGAAAGTACCTTCCATATCTATAACATCAACTATATTGGGCAAATTAGGATGATTCAGCTTTTTCAGCATATCCGTTTCAGCTACAAGGTTCTGGCGTACCACTTCGAAATCCGATACTCCGTCCTTTCTAACCTCTTTTATTGCCCATATCTTGTTTGCACGTTCGTTTACCACCTGGTAAACAACGCTCATACCTCCCTTTCCGACAACATTAAGAACCTTATATTTTCCGTCTATTATGCTTCCTATATCCAACATATTTATTCACGCTCTATTCCGACTTTATAAGAACAACCGATATATTATCCGTTTCTCGTCTGTATTTATTCAGATTCGTAAGATAGACTGCCGCGTTTTTCATTGCGTCAACATTGACCTGTTTTGAGGGTTCGAATACGGAAAGCATTTCGCTCTCCGTAATAATATGCCTGAAACCATCAGAGCAAAGCATATATACCTCGTTCGGCTTTACATCACCGTTATAAAAATCCGGTTCTACGAACGGGCTTGCCCCGATACACTGAAGTAATACATTTCTTCGGGGATGGGTCAACGCCTCTTCAGGAGTAAGTCTGCCCATATCAAGTTCTCTCTGTACATAGGTATGATCCTTTGTTAGAACTGTTGTTGCGTTCGAAAACCTGTATGCTCTTGAATCACCGATATTTATGATGTAATACTTGTTTTCATATATAAGCAGTGTAACAAGGGTAGTACCGAGACTCAGGGAGTTTTCCGCGCCATAGCTTCCGATCTTTGTGTTCATTTGTGTGGCGATATCACCCCAGGATGCAAACAGATCTTCTTTTTTAAAATTATCTCCGATCATATTCGGAAAAACATTTTCAAACCATTTCATAAACGCCTCTATAACAGAGGCGCTCGCAACCTCGCCCTTGGCAAGTCCTCCCATACCGTCACAAAGGACGGCAAAGACACATTCCTGTCCCTTTGCCATCGCCTTTGTAACTACCACAGAATCCTGATTGGTTTTTTTCTTAATTCCTACATCGGTATGAGCCGTTATTAAGAACCTCAATCACTTCACCTCGTATATATGTCAGCCTTTAAATTCAAACTCTTCATCCGAAATTCTCAGCCTGTCGCCGCTGTTAATTGGTGTTTCCTGATTCGGTGTCAGACGCTGATTATTTATAAATGTGCCGTTCTTAGATCCCATATCTACTACAAAGCACTTGCCTGCTCTTACTCGTATTTTCAGATGCAGACGGCTTACGGAATTGTTGTTTGCTATACAATAATCCACTCTGCTTCTTTCCTTACCTATAGCAAACTCCGGTTTATTTACAATTATTCTGTCGTTGGTCTTAACATTAACAAGTACACCTGAGGGTACTCCTGCGGCTGAACCGCCCAAAATAGTTGTTTCTCCGGCGCCTTCGGGTGAGAGAACGGTCGTTTCTCCGCCGCCATCAGTAAACTGACCGTTAAATCCGTTATTAACGGGAGGCTGCTTCGGCATCTGGGGTATCTGAGGCTGTGACATCTGGGGAGCCGCAGGTATTGACGGACGACTCTGGGGAGTTGCGGACGGAGTCGGCATTGAACGTGTGTTTCCGCCGTAAACATTGCCGGTGTTCACCGGAGCAGCCTTTGGTTTATTCTTTACAGCGATAATTATCATCACAACAACCATAGCAACAACAACTACGCCTATACCGATTATGATTATTATCATAGTCGTATTTGCACCATCCGGTACCTCGACATCGGAACTTTCCTCAGATTCACTCTGATAATCCGAGTTTTCACTCGGCTCTTTGGAATTTAGTGCAGACGACTGTTCAATAGATGATTCAGGGGGCGAACTCGGTTCCGGCTGCGGTTGTGGTTGCGGTGTTACTGCAGGTCCCTCGGTATAAGTGATACTGAAGGTGGTAAGAACATTCTTTACGGAATTTATCGGAACTGCTATAAATCCGTCATTGGTAATGGAATATGTAAGTCCGACTACCGAGCCTTGCGTATCTACAACAGGGCTGCCGATATAGCCATCGGTCGGATTGTTCATGTTATATTCAAACTTGCCGTCGCGTCCGTCAAGGTTTGTTACCTTGGCAACCTCACCTGTGCTGACTATGGTCGTGTTGCTGTTTGTAGAAGAGAAGCCTATACTATAGACAGTTTGTGTGGTATCTATAGTATTGCTGTCACCGAGAGTAAGTGCCTGATAGCCAGAATCACCGAGAGTAATAGCGTGTGAAAGGGTCAGAACCGCAAAATCATTATCATCCTGCTTGGTTCCTATCGATGTAGTCGCATAAATATATGCACCGCTTATTTTGACTTTATATTTTACCTTTGAACTGTCGAACTTGAAATTCTGACCGTTTTCTCTGACCATAATACCCTCAAGGTTGCCGCTGTAAACGTCCTTGCAAGTAACAATGTTGCTTTCGTTTACCAAAAATCCTGAGTAGCTTGCTATTGGTGTGTCATCGTCGCCATAAACACACTCAACCTTGATCAAGCCCTTTTGGTTTTGTTTAACAGCTTCTGCTGCGCCGTTTTCAGCAAAGGCATCAATTGATGCAAAAGCAGCCGATGATACCGTCAAAGCAGCAGCAGCCAAAAGTGACATGATCCCGGACATTCTTTTTTTCTTAACTCTCATTTAAAACATTCCTTTCTAATTTACCGTATTTAAATAATACAGTTTTTATATATTTCAGAGGCGGTTTACACCCCAAATAGACTATTTCATTTTTTGAGTCTGATTTTTATTTTATCTTTATCATACATATATTATAAATTTGATTTTATTTCGATTATTCTTTAATCCAGTCTATTATAGACTTGAATTACTTAAGATATTTATTCTGTTTTTTGATAGTTTTGTCATATTTTAAATATTTTTAATACAATAGATATTTTAGCATTTAATCAAACGTATGTAAATAGATTTTTTTGATTTTTGTTATTTTTTCACTATTTTTTATTTTATTTTCATCTTAATTAACTAATAAAAGTTTGTATCGTATTATTCAGCGTTTAGTGGTTATATTAATCACATATTATTCTGATTTCTGCCATTTTTATAAGCCATTTTGTTCCGTTTCGCGTGAAATAATCTTATTTTACTGATATTTTTTGTGGCATTTTTTCAGTTTTACTTGTATTACGGATATGACTATTTCTGAGTATTATGCTGTAAAAAGCATCTGTTAAGGCACCATAGATCAGATGCTTTTCGACTAGTAGAGTGTCAGGCAACACTCTCTGTGTTTATATCGGCTCTATAATAAAAGTCGGGGTAACAAATAGAGCCTACAAAGAGCCTTTATATCAAAAACAAATTCCCCCGGCAAGGCGCCGTTTACAGTGCCTTGCCGGGGGAAAATCAGGAGGTATTCTGTTATTCGGTAACATTCAGTGTGAAGTAGCTCTTTGCTACGGTTCCCTTGCTGTCCTTTACCTTTATACAGATGTCATATATCGCATTGCTTTCGGGAGTAAACTTATAGGAGGTCTTGCTGCTGTATGAGGAAAGGGTCGTCCAGCTGTCAGAGTTTTTGAACTTACTATAATAAGCGTAGGTATATCCTCCGCTGCCGCCTGAGGCTGCTCCGCGAAGAGTAACGCTGTCACCGAGGCTGATAGTGGTTTTGCTGAGTGTAGAAGTATTTTTCAGCTCGCCCGAGGTTTTGCTGACTGTCAGGGTAAAGTATTTTTTCTCTATTGTTCCCTTGCTGTCCTTTACCTTTACGCAGATGTCATAGTCTACCGCAGCACTCGGGGTGATAGTTACTGTCGCGTTTGATTTATAACTCTGTACTGTTGAATAGCTTGTCGAGCTTGCCTTTTTGTAGTATACGCCGTACTGATAGCTGCCGCTGCCGCCTGTACCTGAGCATTTTACAGTTACGGAGTCGCCGAGGGTTATGCTCTCGCTGCTGAGTTTAGAGGTATTTGTAAGCTTTGTGTTTGTCTTCGATACATTCAGGGTAAAGTATTTTTTCTCTATCGTTCCATTGCTGTCCTTGACCTTTACGCAGATGTCATAATCTACCGCAGCGCCAGGGGTTATCGTTACGGTCGCGTTTGATTTATAGCTCTGTGCTGTTGAATAGCTTGTAGAGCTTGCTTTCTTATAGTATACACCGTACTGATAGCTGCCGCTGCCGCCGGTTGCTGAGCATTTTACCGTTACGGAGTTGCCGAGAGTTATGCTCTCACTGCTGAGTGTAGAGGTATTTGTAAGCTTTGTGCTTGTTTTTGATACATCAAGTGTAAAGTATTTCTTTGCTATTGTTCCCTTGCTGTCCTTTACCTTTACGCAGATGTCATACTTTACAGCAGCGCTTGGCTTGATATTTACGCTTGCGTTTGAACCATAGCTCTGTACCGTAGAATAGCTTGCAGAGCTTGCTTTCTTGTAGTATACGCCGTACTGATAGCTGCCGCTGCCGCCGGTTGCTGAGCATTTTACCGTTACGGAGTTACCGAGGGTTATGCTCTCGCTGCTGAGTGTAGAGGTATTTGTAAGAGTTTCTACAACGTCTCCGTTTACCTTTACAGTAGCAGTGGCTGTCTTGCCGTTTGAGGACGAAGCGGTTATTGTCGCGGTACCCTCTGACACTGCCGTTACGAGTCCCGACTGACTTACAGTTGCAACAGAGCTGTCGCTGCTGCTCCAGCTTATTGTCTTGTCTGTAGCGTTTGCCGGCGCTACGGTTGCACTCAGTGTAGCTGTCTTGCCCTTGTCGAGAGTAAGTGAAGTTTTACTGAGTGTTACGGAGGTAACGGCTACTCCGGAGGTCTTATAAACATAGTTTACCACAATGGGTGACTTTGTATATACTCCCGAGGAGTTTGTCGGAGTAGAGGATAGCTCATATCCGTCAAAGCTCTTTGCAGTTGTTGTGTACTGATTTACTCCGTCCGCCATACCCTTGAGACTCTCGGTAGCAAGTACCTGTCCGTCTGTGGTGGTATAGTTTACGGTGACCTTGCCGGTGGGATATACGGTGCCGTTCTTTACCCATACCTCGCCCTCGGCACTATATCCGGGCTGCTGGGCAGCAGGCTCCTGTGAGGTACCGTTATTGAATATTACTCTACCGCTGTCGGCGCTCGTTACCGCATAGCTCCACCAGCCGTTGCCGTCTCCCTTCATAGCGGTTCCGGGCCATACTCCGGTCAGCTGTACTGCCGTTGCACCGTCGCCCTGATAAGCATAAAGGTTTACATTTGACCAGTTGTTTGCATTGTAGTAGTGTACTACCAGTCCCGAGACCTCTGCAACCTTGTAGATATACTTAACGGTAATTGCTGTAGAAGCATAGGTTCCGCTTGCGTTTGCAGGAGTGGATGACAGCTCATAGCCGTCTATAGACCTTGCAGATGTGCTGTAAGAGGAGCCGATAAGTCCTGTGAGTATATCGTCCGTAGCTATAGATTTGCCTGTCTCGTCCTGATACTTGACTGTTACGGTACCGTATTTGCTCGAATCAAGCTCGTAGTAATATGTAACTTCACTGCCTGCTTTCGTAAATGTGCCTGTCTGATTGCCTGTTACGGAGGCTACGGTATAGCCCTGAGAGGTAAGCTCTGAAAGAGCAGACGTAGTATAGGAAGCGCCCTCATCGCCCTTTAGTGTCTCTGTTTTATAGACTTCTCCGGTAGACTTCAGTACGTGGTTTACTTTTACCGTACATTTATCGGAGATAACGGTGCTGTCAAAGCTTGTCTTGTCTATAAGCACCATAGTAGAGCGTGCAGGCACCGTCACCGTGCTGCCGGTGGTACC
>JAHKXX010000236.1 GCA_020627425.1 bacterium | reverse complement strand
CCCCGGCGGCTCGCCGGCAGCGTCAAGCAGCACCCTGTGTGCTGTGGCGCGGAAGGAGAGGGACAATAAACCCCGCTCGTACGCGTGCCAACAAAGTAGGCAGTAACACCAACCCGAGTGCGCGAATCGGGTGCAGCGTCACGCTGCTTGACTTTTTGGGGAAAGAGAGATTATAATTGAGGTGTGATGATGCTTTGTAAGAATAGGAGCGAAAAAAAGATTAAGGAGACAGCTATGAAAATACTTTTGGTAGAGGACGAGATCGGTCTGGCGGACGCTGTGGGCGCCTTGCTTATAAAGGAACACTATGAAACGGATATAGCCAATGACGGCAAGCTGGGACTGGCTCTTGCACAAACGGGCGGCTATGACGCTGTTATCCTTGATATAATGCTGCCGGGAATGAACGGACTGGACGTGCTGTCCACGCTCAGAGCAAAGGGCATAGAAACACCGGTGCTGCTGCTGACTGCAAAGAGCGAGGTAAGCGATAAAATAAACGGACTTGACTGCGGAGCAGACGACTATCTGACAAAGCCGTTTGAAATAGGCGAGCTGCTTGCAAGAATACGCGCTATGACAAGACGAAAGGGTATGCAGGTCGATATTAACCCGAAGTACGGCGATATTACGCTGGATCTGAAAAAGGGTGAGCTTTGGTGCGGCAGCGAAAGCGTGGTACTCGGCAGAAAGGAATTCCAGATGATGGAGCTGCTGCTGTCAAACGAAGGAAAAATCGTTACAAAGGAAATGTTCGTTAAAAAAGTATGGGACAGCAATGATGAAAATGATTATAACAACGTCGAGGTGTATATTTCATTCCTGAGAAAAAAGCTTCAGATACTGCACTCGACTGTTTTGATAAAAACAAGACGGGGTATCGGCTACTGTCTGGACGGTGGATGATCTATGATAAGGCAATTAAGAAGAAAAATAGTGCTTGTGATAACCGTTATCGTAGCTTTTTTGGTGGCAGGTATAGTAGTATCCATAAATGTACTGAACAGCACAGGTACTCAGAACGATATAATAAATCAGCTTAACGTCATATCAGACAGGGACGGCAGACCTGCACCGCGCGAGATGAATCCTTTTCACGATATGGACGAGGGATATGTAGATTACTTCTCCGTTATGATAGATTTTGACGGTAAAATAATCGGCTTCTCCATAAACCGAAACGTCCTTGTGGAACAGGATGAAATACTGCCGTATGTAGATCAGGCATTGAGCGAGGGAAATGAATACGGCTATATAGGAAGCTATGCCTATACAGTGAAGGAAAAAAACTATGGATATATAATAGTTTTTACGGACGTAAGCTCTAAGCTGGAGTCGATAAACAGCCTTTTGATAACGACCGGTATCATAGGCGTCGCGGCTATACTTGTGTTCTTCTTTATCGCCGTGCTGCTGTCAAAATGGCTCGTGCGTCCAGTAAAGGAAACCTTTGAAAAGCAGAAGCTGTTTATATCCAATGCAAGCCACGAGCTTAAAACACCTCTCGCTGTAATAAGCGCCAACGCCGATGTACTGGAGTCGGAAATAGGAGATAATAAATGGCTCGGATATATCCGCAGCGAGTCGTCAAGAATGAGCGAGCTTGTTAATGAACTGCTGAGCCTTGCAAGACTGGAGGATAAAGCAGGACATAAGCTGCAGCCGGTAGTGCTGAATCTTTCAGACCTTATTCTCAGAACAGCTCTGCCGTTTGAAAGTACTGCCTTTGAACTGGGTAAGACTATCGAAACCAATGTTCCTCCCGGTATTATGTGCAGGTGCGACGAGAGTACAGTCAAGCACCTTGTGACCATACTTATAGACAACGCCGTAAAATATTCGGACGAGCATGGCACCATAAGGGTAAGCCTTCTCGAGCATTCCGGTAAAAAACGGATAGAGGTCTTTAATACAGGCGAGGGTATCAGACCCGACAAGCTGGAAAAGGTATTCGAGAGATTTTACCGTGAGGACGAGGTTCGAAACAGCAAGAACGGAGGCTACGGACTGGGACTTTCTATAGCGAGGGCTGCTGCCGAGGCTCACGGCGGCAGGATATATGCCGAGAGCGAATACGGCAGCTGGGCAAAATTTATCGTAATACTCTGAGTCTGCCACAAGGTACAGACTGTATCCATACTAAGTTCATAAGCCCTGTACGGGCTTTGGGCGAGCATTAATAAAATACGGAGGTAATCAGAATGAATAATAAAACAAGCGCCGTAATACTTGCAGGCGGCGAAGGAAAAAGAATGAAATCGAACAGACCAAAGGTCTTGTCAGAGGTTATGTTCAAGCCTATGCTGCGCTGGGTAATAGACGCCGTGAAAGCCTCGGGCATTGACGACATATGCGTTGTAACAGGCAGCAAAAGAGAATTTGTCGAGGAATATATAGAAACCCTGCCGTTTGCGGTAGAAACGGTTTTCCAGAGCGAAAGACTCGGTACGGGTCACGCGGTTATGCAGGCTGAGGAATTTCTGAAAAGACACAGCGGCAGCGATGTGCTTATCCTGAACGGCGACGCTCCGTTTATTTCCGTTGAGACAATAAAGGACGCCTTTGATACACATTATCAGTCGGCAGACAGTAATAACCTCATCCGCGGCTGTACGGTCATTTCCGCAGAGGTAGCCGATCCCATGGGCTACGGCAGGATAATCCGCGAAGCGTCACAGGACAGCTCTGATATGCTGAAGGCTATCGTAGAGGAAAAGGAAGCAACAGATGAGATACGCGCGATAAAGGAGGTAAACTCCGGAGCATACTGGTTTGAAACCGACAGCCTGATCGAGGCGCTCGGCAAGCTTACAAAAAGTGAGCTGACAGGAGAATACTATCTTACCGATACTATTGCAATAATCAAGGACAGCGGCAGAGCCGTACTTACGCATAAGGCAAAGAACGCCGATTCGGTGCTCGGCGCCAACGACTGTGTACAGCTTGAAATGCTCAACAATATCGCAAGAGAAAGAATACTCCTGCAGCATATGAGAAACGGTGTAAATATCCCCTGCCGTGACGGAATTATGATAGGCTGCGACTGCGAGATCGGTGCAAATACCGTAATACTTCCATCGACCGTTATACGCGGAAATACAAAGATAGGATGCTTCTGCGAGATAGGCCCCGCGGCATTTATCGACGGATGCAGTATATCCGACGGGACAGTCATACGAAACGAGTTTGTTAAAAATAAAACAATTTGACATTTAGGGTATTTGTGCATAATAAAGCGGTGTATTTAGAAAAGTTTTACACAAATAGCACAATAATTCTTTAATGTACCCTGTTATGCCCCTAAATGCTTGATTTTTTGACAAAATGGTATTAAAATATTTATATTATGGTTAGCTTTCGCGTGCCGCTGCACGATTGGTTTATTGAATCTATGTGCTGTCATTGGGACATACAGCCCTGTGACATATACGGCTTTTCGGAAGGATTATTAAAAACAACAAAATAACGGGGAGACGAGTTAAATGAATTTTCACGGCAAGGATATTAAGATCTTTACCTGTAACGCAAACCGCGCAGTAGCCCAGCAGATCGCTGCATGTCTTGGCATACCTGTAGGCAAGAGCGAAGTTTCAAGCTTCAGCGACGGAGAAATAGCCGTATCGCTTCACGAATCCGTCAGAGGCTCTGAATGCTTTATAGTACAGTCTACGTGCGCTCCTGTAAATGACAACATTATGGAGCTGCTCATAATGATAGACGCTATGAAGAGAGCGTCAGCCGCAAGAATAACGGCTGTTCTGCCATATTTCGGCTATGCACGTCAGGACAGAAAGGCAAAGGCAAGAGATCCGATCTCTGCCAAGCTTGTAGCAGACCTTATCACGACTGCCGGCGCTGACAGAGTACTTACAATGGATCTGCATGCGGCTCAGATACAGGGCTTCTTTAATATTCCTGTGGATCACCTTGTAGGCGCACCAATACTTGCAAACCACTTCAAGAAGAAGATCGGCAGCAACACCGATGAATATGTGGTTGTATCGCCCGACCTTGGCTCGGTAACAAGAGCAAGAAACTTTGCTACGCGTCTTGGCTGCCCGATCGCTATCATCGACAAGCGCAGACAAAGAGCAAACGTAAGCGAGGTTATGAATATCATCGGCGATGTAAAGGGCAAAAAGGTAATACTCGTTGACGATATGATAGACACAGCCGGCACACTTTGCAACGCTGCTGCGGCTGTTGTAGAGATAGGCGGAGCTACCGAAGTTTATGCAGGCGCAACACACGCTGTGCTGTCCGGTCCGGCTATAGACAGGATAGAAAAGAGCAACATAAAAGAGCTTATCCTGTTAGACACTATCACTATTCCCGATGACAAGATGCTCGACAAATTTACCATTCTCCCCGTTGCCCCTGTTTTCGCGGAGGCAATTGAAAGAATTTACGAGGACAAGCCTGTATCTTCTATCTCTATATGATGATCAAAAGTCCGCTTTGTTGAAGCGGACTTTTTCTTTGCCGCTTTTAAAAGCCGGATAACGCTCATCAAAAAAAGAAGAGAGGATATGCGGATAATATGCCTTCTGCTTTTATCATATGCGACTTTTGTACTATTCCGGGTATAATAGTAAAATGGTATTAATGACATCATTCTATCACAATAATATCTTATATTTTAAGGTTTTTGCAAATTCAATAGACAGAGTTTAGAATTTGTATAATAAAATTTACCAAAGAGTATTAGACAAACACCAAAATCTATGTTATAATATATACATATTAAAGATTGATTGCAAGATTTTCTTCTTCATACATTAATTTCCTCATAATGCAAAAAGGCAGTTCGTTTTCACGAACCGCCTTTTTGCATTGTTCCTTTTGTGCAAAAAAATATCCGACTGCCGTCGGATATTTTTTGATTATTCTTTTGATCGCTTCCGGTCAAGGAACAGTGACTCATATTCATCTACAATATGGCTCCAGCTGTACTCACTCTGTACTCTGTGTCTGGCTTTTTTACCAAGCTCCTCTATCTCGGCGCTGTCCATAGTGTCTATACTGTTTATCAGCTCCGACAATGAATTATCGTCCTTTGTCCAGTAAAGCGCAGCGTCGTCGGCGACCTCGCGGTTAAAGCTTACGTCATATAGCAGATTAAGCTTTGTACTGCCGAGAGCCTCCAGCAGGCTCGGATTGGTACCGCCGACCTCGTGACCGTGCAGATAGCCACAGGCATTTTCACGTATTTTTTTCAGCAGCTTCTGCTCGTACACCGTACCGACGAATTTTATTCTGGGGTCGCTTTTATAGTGCAGCTTGCTTTCAAGCTCGGACAAAAACCTGTCATTGACATTAGTAATCAGCGCCAGACTCCTGTCAGTTTTAGACTTCATAAATTCCCGGATCATCGTTTCGTAGTTATTCTCCGGCACAAAGCGTCCGACGGCAAGGTAATATTCACCGCTCTTAAGACCTTTTTGTGTCAGCCATTCCAAAAACAAGCTATCGTTATCAGACAGCTCTGACGGTGCCGTATCAGATCCGTAAGCAATAAAAAACGTAGAAAGGTCAAGCTCCTTGTAATCCTGAAGTATGTATTTTTCTATACATTTGCTGTCACAGATAACGAAGTCGGCGTGCTTCAGCATACCTCTCTCCGAGTGCTTCCAGTATTTTCTTATCAGTCTGTTCCACTTTGCCCTTTTCCATTCGTGTCCGTCAGGATTTACATAGAGGATGCCGCCGAGTCTTTCTATCTGTTTTTTATATCTTCCTATAAAAGGACCTACCCTACACGCAAGTATATAAAAAATCGGATTTTTAATATACGGTCTTTTCTTACAGTATTCTATGCATCTTTTAAGCGCTGCCAGATCGTAGTACACCGCTTTGGCTGCGCCTATATTAGGCACCTTTACATTAAAGCACCGGGCATTGTTATACTCATAACGACAATTATCCCCTGCTATTCTCGAGACATGATAGAGTATTTTATCACTTTTTCTTCGATCTGTAAGCTTTTCAACAAATGTTTCAAAACCTCCGTAAGCTGCCGGTATACCCTTGGAGCCAATAATGAATACATGCTGCTTATCCTTATCCGCTTCTTCATCCATATTATTATCAAGTTTTTTTACCGTGTGTTTGTTTATCTTTATTATCTCCTCGGACATTTTCCGATCTCCTATTATTACTCTTCTCTATAGTAAGCACAAGGTACACTCAACAAAAATCACAAAACCATTGTTATTGATATTTTGAAGGAGCATATCATTATTATGATAACACATATCTCTATATATTTCAATTATTTTCAGCAACAAATATGCTAAATGATAAAAGCAGAGTATCCGGTTTTTATCGGATACTCTGCTTGCTGGATCAATGCTTTTGTTTTTTTGGGGGCTTGATATAGACGCCCTTTCTCTCCGGTACAAGCTGTGACGGAAGCTTTCCTTCCCGTCTTGTCAGCTCTTCATAGAATGTATAAAGCGTCTGAACACCATTTTCAAGAATATAATAATGGCGTATATACGGTACCAGCAGTACAAGCAGCATAAACAGCAGCACCAGCACCGTAAGCTTCTTGTAGAAGAACAAAGCAACGACCAGCATCATGGTCATCAATGCAAAAAGTATGGTCACGAGCAGGTGTATAAGCCTCTCGTGCTGCCAAAACTGTATCTCCTTCAATAATTCCTCTTTTATTATGCCTATGTCCTCGATATCCTTGTTCACGTCAAGAAAAATCTGGTATTTAAGTATAAGCTCTTTTAGTTTTTTCCCCATAATGATCAACCGGTCACTTTTTTACCTTGCGTTCCATAACATAGTCGTGACGATAAAAGCCTCCGCCTATGTCAGTATCTACTGCTCTGACCTTTTCAAAGCCCAGACGCTCATACACATTTATCGTAAAGCTGTTCTTTCTTGCAACATTCACTCTCAGCTTTTTGATATAGTCAAAGCCGTGCTCCTTGTTTGCAAATATAGCGTCAATGTGTGCCAGAGTCCTTTTAGCAAGTCCTCTGCGTCTGTACTCAGGCTTGATATACAGACTTTGTACAAGAGCATAATCGCTCTGAAGAAGCACACAGATATACCCCGCAAGCTCTCCGTCAGCCATTATCATATAATAGATATATCCCTCGCTCATATTCCTTCTGACCGCATCACTTGACTGGTAATGCTCCAGCATATAGTCTATCTGTTCCTGAGAGATAATGTCCTTGTAATGTTCGTACCAAGCATATTTTGCGGTTTCCTCAACCTCCTTTATCTGTTTCTCGGTTGCAACAGGCATTACATCAAATTTCATAAAATAACCCCTCCGTATCGTTGTGATACAGTTTCCCCTTTTAAAAAAATAAATTGATGCTATGTCAGCTTTGTTCTTTTTCGATTTTTGTTTTTGTTACCTGAGTATCAATAAGTGTATCTTCTTTCAGAGTAAGATTTAGCGGAGCCTTTTTATCATACGGATATGGCTCGCTCTTTCCGTTTGACTTATAGCCCGAACGAATAACTATCACCGATACAACGGAAATAACAGCACTTATACCGACTGAAATAAGAATTATTTTCAGCAGGTTTTTCGGTTCCTTCGTTTTGGTCGTACTGTCGCTTGCAGTGTCGGTATCAAGCTGTGCAACAACAGGCTCATCCCCGGTCGTCGTAACAGCCGCGTCAGTTGCCGCAGAATCATATTCAGCTGCGCAGACCCCGACAGCCGCTCCTGCTGCAAGCATTATCATCGACACTATCATCAGGGAGAATACAAAGGACAACAGTCTTTTTTTCATAGCAGAAAATACCCCCCTAAGCTTAACAGTGCCGACAAAACAACGAACAATATACCTCCGAACGCCGCAAGCTTTCCCTTGCTGTAGGGCAGCTCGCCGAAGTTTTTACCTGTCTGTCCGTTCATCGCGTACATAAATGTTTTGCCGCTGTAATAGAAGTTCATCAGCCAAACGGGCATCATCGCGTACTTCCACGATTCTCTGACGGTATTTACATTTACCTTGTCCACGTGGACACTGTCGTAATCAGAGCTTACCGTATCGCGATATATCTTCTCGGAATATTTCAGGAGATCCTTATCTACCTCTGCCTGAACGTCTGCCCTCTCGGTATCACGTTTTTCGGCAAGAAATCCGGAAAGATATGCCATAGAAAAGTCCTTGAATTCGCTGTCGTCATAAGGATTTACATACTTCAGAGCCGTCCTGTTGTCAGCATTCAAAGCCGAACACGGGTATCCCTTGAAATCAATAGAGCCGGCACGCCTTATCTTGTAGGTCTTGGTTTCCTCGTACTTATAGTCGCCCTGTTCCCAGCGTCTTATCTTCTTTGCTGTTGCGGTCATAGAACCCTTTTTCAGTGAATTTACCATCCAGTAGGGGTAGTAAACTCCCTTCATCATCTCCAGTTGAGCGTCAGAGATGAAATCCTTTGGCAGAAACTTTTTCTTTCCGCAAAAATCGTAGAAGCGCTTTTCGGCGTCCTCCTTTGATATTTTGAACGGAATTACCATATCGGGCTTATACTCCCCGGCGAGTCGGTTAGACAGAACCACCGGACTGTGGCAGTACACACAAAATGTTGCCGCAGTCGTTTTTTCGGCTATTACCTCTGCTCCGCAGTTTTGACACATATATATGCCGGCAGACGATGAAAACTCGTCTGTATCGTCATCGGAGTTGCCTGCATCGGCTTCCTTGTCTTTAAGCTGATCGTCAAGTTCTCCGAAGTGCTTTTTCAGCTCTTCCTCGGTGAACTCACTCAGGCAGAATTCGCAGGCGAATTTTTGCTTCTCCGCGTTATACTGAAGCGGAGCCGCGCAGTTAATACAATGATAAGCTACGGTTTCCATAAGCACTCAGTACTCGGTACTGTTACACACCTTTCTCAGTAGAATCAATAACTATACTTTTTACCGTAATACAACGGTTATCCCGGCACAGCCGGTGTAAGACGCGCTTTCATCGGCTGTGCGGGTCAGTAGCAAGGCTATTACAGGGCTTCAGCGGATCACGCAAAGTCTGCCTCGTTTATCGGATCGCCGCAGTTCGGACAGAACTTCGGAACAGGCTTCGACATATCCGGCTCATAGCCGCACTTATCACACTTTATCTTTTTAGGAGCAGCTGCAGGTCTTGGCTTTCCGCAATCAGCGCAGAACTTTCCTGTGTTCTTCGCTCCGCATGAAGGACAGCTCCACTCGCCGCTTGCTTGCGGCTCGGGCTTCGGCTTGCCGCAGTTAGCGCAGAACTTGCCCTGGTTTCCGCTCTGTCCGCACGCACAGGTCCAGCCTGCCGCTGCAGGAGCCTGCTGCTGCATACCCATATTATTCATATTGTTATTCATAGGCTGCTGCATGCCGCCCATACCCATATTGTTCATAGGCTGCTGCATGCCGCCCATACCCATATTGTTCATAGGCTGCTGCTGTTGCTGCATCTGCATCTGCTGCATATTCATATTGGCAGCACCGTCGGCATTGAATGCGTTCATACCCATTCCTATACCGGCAAAGCCCATCATAGCGCCGTTCTGGTTGTTTCCGGCTGCCTTCAGAGCCTCTACCATACCAAGCTGACGCATAGTCTCACGTCTGCTCGGATCGTTGTACTGGTTGACACGGCTTACTTCCTTGAGCAGCTTAATTGTTTCATCGTCAAGGTGAATCTGGTTGAGTCCGACGCTCTCTACCTGGAAGCCGCGCTTCTGTGTCCACTCCTCGTCCAGAGCGTCACGCAGATATGCAGCTATCTCGGGCATCATTTCGTTTATTCTGTCTACGGGAACTCTGTTCTCGGCTGCCACTCTTGACAGTGATGTACCAAGAGCCGTGTTGAACTCGGACATAAAGGTCTGGTTCATGAAGTCCTCAACGTTAAGGAAGGCGCCCTCCATAATACACTCGTTGGGTGCTACCTCGTTTATGAATTTCCACGGGTCAACAAGCTTTATCGAGAACGTACCGTTGGTACGGATCTCCGCATAAATATTGTTTACTACATCATGATAGGTTATCGGAGCCTTGGTGCCGAATTTGATACCCTCCATTGTACGAAGGTTAACATAAATGATTCTCTGCTCCTTGAAATTGTTGCCGCCAAAGCGGATACGGTCAAGTGATTCCTTTATCGACGGCAGGATAGAGCTGGTGCCGTTGAAGAATGACGGCTGGCTTGAGTTCTGTACCTTGTAGTAGCCAGGCTCTGCCGAATAGTCTACTATACGTCCGCCGTCAACAAGACACATCAGCTGTCCGGAGGATACCTCTACCATAGAACCGTTTGAAATAACATTATTCAGACGGTTGGTATTGGTATTCCTTCCCTGTCCCGCATCCCTGAAAACACCGGGGGCGATAACAGTCTTCATATCCATACGAGCCGCCTTAAACGCCTCCAGATATGAATCGGCAAGGGCGCCGCCGATAGAATTCTTAGCAGCACCGACAATGCCTGAATTTGTAATTGCCTTAATTAATCCCATTTTTCACATCTCCTGTTTTTAATAAAATTGTTGTGCCTTTTTTCCGACCTCTTTTACAGAGGTAAATTTCCAGCTGTAAATATTTATTTCTTTAATTGCACTACGGCAATATTCACAATACTTGGCGCCGAGGTTTGTTATCGGCGCGCCGCAGTTGGGGCAGTTCATAGAGAAAACCTTTTTGTAGTTGTCTCCTCCGGTAGCCTTGGATGCGTCCTGAACATATGTATAATCGGTCTCAAGTACGGTCTGTGTTTTCATCTTATCATTACCGGAAACAACAGCATTACTGTTGTTTTTTATATAGCCCAGAAAGCTGAGCGAGGTTTGCAGTCTAACGGTACAAAGCCCTCCGGATTTTGTATAGCCGCTTATCTCGGTCTGATACAGCTCTATATCGTCATAGAACATATGAAGACCTCTGGAATCAAGGTCGTTTATCATAGCCTGTGTTGACTGTCTGACGGAATCCGAATACTGCTTATCGGAAAGCTCACTTATATCTCCGGACTCAAGACAGTTAAGGTAGGATTTGATAAACGCCTCGCTTTTCGCCTTTACCTCATCAAGACTGAACTCGGGAAAATCCTTTTTTATCAGCGGTTCATAAACAGACGTCATCGACTGTATAGATTTCGGTGTGTTCGCGTTGTTCAGATCCGCCTTATGCAGTCCTTCCATAATATCCGGCGTACCGAAGGCGTCGTTTGAAAAAGCACTTACCTTTCTTTTTACTTCACTCACCTTGCGGCTTACCTTGACCCCTATGACCACAACGGATATTATTATTGCCAGCACCAGCAAAAGAATAATGATGATCGCTATCAGCGCAAAATTATTATTTGACGGCATTTCCGGAGCATCCCTCCCTACAAAAGAAAATCAAAGCACCGACCCGGATAAGACAATTCTTTTTGCGGATATGTCATTCTGTACGCCGCGGCTTTGATCAGGCTGTGATCGCCGTAACACAGCAATACACCAAATGTATCCTGAATAAGACAATACACTCTTCCTCAATGCTATTATACTATTTTTAAAATTTTTTTGCAATATAAATGTGCAAATTGTTTGAAAAATTAGACCACTTTTCGATTTATTTCTTTAAAAAGCACATTCAACTGCAAAACACCCCCAAAGCGTTATATAGCCTTGGGGGTGTTTTGCTTGAGGTGATCATTATGAACTAAAATTTCCTGTTATCATATCTTACGACCGTAACTCCATTTGAATTTGATCTCTTTTTGATTATTACGATCGTTATTGCAAGCAGCAATACAAGTATTGCACCGATAACAACATAGAGGATAGTCCTTGACATATCGTTCTGGGTTTTCTCTTCTAAAGTGCGCTGTACTGCTCTTGAATCTGCAAGTCCGGCAAATGCGTCATCTGCGATCGTTGCCGACTTCATTATCAGTTCTTCGCCGCTTTCTGCTTTTTCACGGCTCTGCTCTGTCTTTATTGCCTGCTTCGTCTTGTCGTCGGCATCACCCGTAACCTCAAGACCGTTATCCTTCTGGAACTGAATTACGGACTCCTGAAGATCCTTCTCATAGGTTCCGGTGGACTTTCCGTCATAGTATTTAAGCTGTGCAAGATCAGCCTGAAGCGTGGTAACGTCATCACCGCTCTGACCGTATTTCATAGTGTCATATTCGGGCGACTTTACTGCGTCCTCACTGTACATAACTTCAAGCTCGCCGGCTGTCATAAGCTCAGCCTCGTCAAGGCCTGCTGCCTTTCTGTATTCGTGAACAGCAGCCAGTGTAGCGTCATCAAACGTACCTGTGGGCTTGCCGGACATAAATCTGAGCTCTATAAGTCTTGTCTGCATTTTTGTTACGGCGCTACCGCTCTGGGTGTAATAAAGTGTACCGGCATTCGGATTTTCCTTTGCGCCGAGGTCATAGAGTGCCTTGAGTGTATCCTCATCAGCCGCTCCGGACTCCTCAAGTCCGTTATCTCTCTGGAACTGCTTTACGGCAAATTCGGTTATCTCGCCGTAGAAGCCTGTTTTGTCTTCCTCATAGAAGTACTTAAGCTCTGTGAGTCTTGACTGAAGTCTGTATACATCATCGTTTTCGCTGCCTGAGCAGATACCCTCGTAAGCCGAGATACCCTTGCCGGATTTTATCAGCTCATAGGTTTTTTCATCAACGCGTCCCGTAACGTCAAGATCGTTGCTGTTCTGATAGACCATTACCGCGTCCACGAGAGCCGCGTCGAAGTAGCCGTCGGGCTTCTCGGTAACGTAGCCGAGTCTGTAAAGCTCTTTTTCAGTTTCGGCTATATATGTGCTATCCTCAGTATCATAAGTATCATACTCTGCGAGTATCTTTACTTCCTCAGGTACTTCGGAGCTTTCTTCTTCTTTCTCTGCGGATTTATCATCACCTGACTCAGCATCAGTGCCGGACACATCAGAATTTTCCCCGTCTGTACTGGCTGACTCCGTACCGTCTTCGGTACTGTTCTCCTCTGTCTGTGCGGATTCCTCCGACTCCTCGCTTACTTCCTCAGACTCTTCGCTCGATTCCTCAGGCTCCTCACTTGACTCCTCAGGCTCTTCGCTTGACTCCTCCTCCGGCTCGGGCTCAGGCTCCGGCTCGGGTTCCGGCTCCGGCTCGGGTTCCGGCTCGGGTTCCGGCTCGGGCTCAGGCTCCGGCTCGGGTTCAGGCTCAGGCTCCGGTTCAGGCTCAGGTTCAGGCTCAGGCTTTGTCTCCAGCTTCGCTGCCATGGCGTTTGCTGTCGAATAGTCCGTTGCATTGTATGATCCCGGCGGCGGTGCCATATCGGACACGCCGGCTCCGTCGAACGTGTATGTAACACCGTCTATTGTTCTCTGGGTGCTTACAACATACTGTCCGTTTTCATAGTAGTAAGAGTCTCCGTCGAGCAGCACCCATCCGTTTTCGGGATAGGAAACGCCTGCTACCTTGAACCACTCTACCCAGTTTTTACTGTAAACATTGTGATAGACAACGCCCCAGTATTCGTCTCTGGCGTCTACTGCCATACCCGATCCGATATAAACACCTATATGACCGGGGTGGTGCAGACCGAGTCCGTGTACACGCGGAACTCCTTCGCTTACATAGCCCCATTCGCTTGATGAAGCAAGCATATCCGTTCTCATTCCGCCGACTCCGTTATAGGACGCGATAAGTCCGGAACAGTCGACCGCTCCGTCCGATGTGCCGCCCCATACGTAGCTCCATTCTTCTCTGTAAGCCTTCAGAGCGTGGGCTGCAAGTCCTACGCCTGTGCTTGATTCTGCTGATGCAGGAGTACCGCTTGTCACCATCATCATTACCGCAAGTGAAGCGGACAGCGACGTAGCGAGTACCTTTCTGAATGCTTTCATTATCAGTAAATCTCCCTTCGGCTGTTTATTCTCAATTGAAATAAAAGCTGTTACATTTTCTTAACAAATCGTTACTCCGTTTTAATTGTTTGGTTTCAAACTTGTAACAATTTCCTGTATATAATAACATCCTGTAATCAAAAAATCAAGTCTTTTTCTTATTTTACATAATTTATAGCAAATATTCGGCACTTTGCACAAAAGCTTTTTTTATTTTTCCGGAACTTCTCAGCCCTTTTTGTCGCCGATATTTTATTTTTGAATTGATAAAAAGAGATTAATATGTTATTATTAATAATTGTAATAAAAACATATATTAGTATAGCGCCAAGAAGATCAGGAGAGTGGATAATATGCAGAAAAAGCGAATAGCCGTGATATTCGGCGGCAGATCCTCCGAGCACGAGGTATCAAGGGTTTCGGCAGGCTATGTAATATCACAGATACCGAGGGACAAATACGAAATAATAACAATAGGTATAACAAAACAGGGAAAATGGCTTTTGTACTCCGGCGATACCGAGGCTATTGCCGACGGCAGCTGGGAAAACGACAAAAACAACAAAACGGCTTTTCTCTCCCCCGATTCATCCATAGCCGGTCTTGTGGTCATCAGTGCAGGCAAAACGGAGATAATAAAGCTTGATCTTCTTTTTCCCGTGCTTCACGGCAAAAACGGAGAGGACGGCTCTATACAGGGTCTGTTCGAGCTTTCGGGTGTACCGTATGTCGGCTGCGGCGTGCTTGCAAGTGCCTGCTGTATGGACAAGATAACTACCAATATAATTTTTGAGCACTCAAATATAGATCAGGCAGCCTTTACATGGTTTTACAGGAGCGACTACAGAAAAGCTCCCGAGAAATGTCTTGACAAGGCAGAAAGCGAGCTGAAGTCCTACCCCGTATTCGTCAAGCCGTCCAATGCAGGCTCTTCCGTAGGAGTCAGCAAGGCAAAGAACCGCGAGGAGCTGAAAAGGGCAATAGAGGTCGCCGCAAAGGAGGACGACAGGATCCTCATAGAGGAATGTATAGTGGGCAAGGAAGTAGAGTGCGCCGTGCTCGGAAACGACTCGCCCGTTGCCTCTATTCCGGGACAGATAGCACCTACTGCGGAGTTTTATGATTATGACGCAAAATACAATGATTCCTCGTCAAAGCTTTTTATCCCGGCACAGATAAGCGACGAGCTTATGTATAAGGTAAGGGTGACTGCGCTGAAGGCATACCGTGCGCTTGGCTGCAGCGGTCTATCAAGAGTGGATTTCTTTGTTACAGATAACGGACGGGTGCTGCTCAACGAAATAAATACACTTCCGGGCTTTACCTCTATCAGTATGTATCCCAAGCTTATGGCTGCGTGCGACATAGAGGGCGAAAAGCTGATAGAACAGCTTATCGAATTTGCTTATGAAAGGGCTGAAAACCATGAATGAGGCTGCCATAGGCGTTTTTGACTCGGGACTCGGCGGACTGACCGCCGTAAAAGAGCTGACAAAGGTCCTGCCGATGGAAAACATCATTTACTTTGGTGACACTGCACGCGTACCCTATGGTACCAGAAGCCGCGAAACTATAAAAAAATATGCCGAGCAGGACGCAAGCTTTCTGCTCAGCAAGGGCGTAAAGATGATAATTGCCGCCTGCGGCACGGTAAGCTCTAATGTACCTGACCTTGCCGATATACTCCCCGTACCCTTCACCGGCGTTATAACGCCTGCGGCAACGGCTGCCGTACAGGCAACAAAAAACGGCAGGATAGGTGTTATCGGCACCTCTGCCACAATAAAGAGCGGCGCATATAAAAGGGAAATACAAAAACAGAACGACAGAATAAGCGTATATCAGCAGGACTGTCCCCTGTTTGTACCGCTGGTAGAGAACGGATTTATAGATAAAAATGACGAAATAGTAAGGCTTGTTGTACAGCGTTACCTTGAGGAACTGAAAAGTGAGAACATTGATACGCTGATCCTCGGCTGTACTCACTTCCCGATAATAGCCGACGCCGTATCGGAATACCTCGGCAGATCCGTCACCCTGATAGACTCCGGCAGAGAGACTGCACTGTTCGCTGCTAATCTGCTGAACAAAAACAAGCTGCTGAGTACCTCGGGCAGTATAGGTCAATGCAGATACTATGTCAGCGACACAGTAGAAAGCTTCCGTCACACAGCAGAGATCTTCCTCGGCAAGAGCGTTGACGGAGAGGTATACAAAACCTGACAAAAGGGGAGAGATAACTTTGGAAGAGAACTACATACTTTCAGTAACCGGCAAGCAGACTGTTGCAGGGGACTCGGACAAGGTAGAACTGAAAACGACCGCTGCCTATGTGATGAGAAACGGCAGCAGATATATAAGCTATAACGAATATGACATACAGAACCCCGGGCGCAAATACCGCACCACCGTTAAGATAGACCCCGACAACAGGGTAACGGTCATGAAGGGCGGAGAAGAAAGACACAACCTGATACTCGAAAAAGGCGTGCGTCACAGATGCGAATATATGACCTCGTTCGGCTCTATAATGCTCGGCGTTTATACGGAAAGCGTTAGAAACGAGCTGGGCGATGACGGCGGACGTATACAGGTAAGATATAATATAGACGTAGAATCCGAGCTTGCAAGCACAAACGAGCTTACACTTGAAATTCAGGAGGCAAAGGGTAATGACAACATCAGCATTGACACAGCAAAGGCTTAAAGAGGCTATCCTCGCTTCAGTAGGGGCTGCCATAAATAAAGGAGAACTAAACGGAGAAATGCCGGGCTTCACCATAGAGATACCGGCTGACAGAACTCACGGCGATCTGGCAACAAACGCCGCCATGGTAAGCGCCCGTGCCTTCAGGCTTGCTCCGAGAAAAATAGCAGAGATAATCTGTGAGAACATAGACCTGACAGGCACAAACATATCACGCACGGAGATAGCGGGTCCGGGCTTTATCAATTTCTTTTATGACAAAAGCTTTTATGCCGACGTACTAAACGAGATAAAAACAAAGGGCGACAGCTACGGCAGATCCGATATGGGTCAGGGCAAAAGGGTCCTCGTGGAATTTGTATCCGCAAACCCCACAGGTCCTATGCATGTAGGGAACGCGCGCGGAGGCGCTCTGGGCGACTCTCTGTCAAGCGTACTGGAGTGGGCCGGCTTCGACGTAAGCCGCGAGTTCTATATAAACGACGCCGGAAATCAGATAGAAAAATTTGCCACATCTCTTGAGATACGCTATATGCAGCTGTTCTGTGACGGCTATGAGATGCCCGAGGACAGCTATCACGGTCAGGATATTATCGACCACGCAAAAAACTTCGCGGACAAATACGGCGACAGCCTCGTAAATGAAAGCAGCGACAAAAGAAGAAAGGCTCTGGTAGACTTTGCTCTGCCGCAAAATATAGAAGGACTCGAGCGCGATCTAAAAAAATACAGGATAGTATATGACAACTGGTTCCGTGAAAGCAGCCTGCACAAAAGCGGCGAGGTAAAGAAGGTAGTAGACCTGCTGACAGAAAAGGGACACACCTATGAAAGCGAGGGCGCTGTATGGTTCAGGGCAACCGAGTTCGGCGCAGACAAGGACTTTGTGCTTGTCCGCTCTAACGGACTTCCTACATATGTTGTACCGGATATTGCCTACCACTACAACAAGCTTGCAGTCCGCGGCTTTGACAAGGCTATAGATATATTCGGCGCAGATCACCACGGCTATGTACCCCGTCTGAAGGCGGCTCTTACAGCACTCGGAGTAGATGCAGACAAGCTTGATGTTGTTCTTATGCAAATGGTTCGCCTTGTAAGAAACGGAGAAACAATAAAGGTCTCCAAGCGCAGCGGCAAGGCTATTACCCTTGTTACACTGCTCGACGAGATACCGATAGACGCGGCAAGATTTTTCTTTAACACAAGAGAGGCTAACAGCCACTTTGAATTTGACCTTGACCTCGCTATAGAGCAATCCTCCAAAAACCCTGTGTACTATGTTCAGTATGCTCACGCGAGAATTTGCAATATACTCAAAAACCTTGAGTCCGAGGGCGTAGAGATACAGAACTGTACTACGCAGGATCTGTACAGACTCAGCACGGACGAGGAGATAGAGCTTATAGACAAGCTGGCACTTTTCACAGAGGAAACAGAGGCAGCCGCAAGAGACTACGATCCGTCAAGGATAACACGTTATGTAACCGAGGTAGCTACTCTGTTCCACAAATTCTATAATGCGTGCAGGGTAAAATCCGAGGATACACAGCTTATGCAGGCGCGTATAGCCCTGTGTCTTGCAGTAAGGACAGTGATCAAAAACGTTCTCGATATGTTCAAGATCACCGCTCCTGAGCAGATGTAAATTTACTTTTAATATTCGGTGGTGATAATATAGTATGAGTTTTCGGTTTCGGCTGCCGTTTCTGTGTGACGGTACGACAAGCTGTGAGCTTCTGACGGGCGACGACCCAGACTCGGTCTGTTGCGAAAACAAGATAGTAAACAATACTGATATTCTGATAAATGCAAAGCTTCGCTCCGCGCAAAACGGCGCGCACGCAGTACTTGCTCCGACAGAGGGAGCAAACCACGCTCACCTGGAGGAGATGGGATTTGGCGAGTACTTCATTCAGTTTAATACAGCCCTTGTAAGAGCCACAACAGACGGTGTAAAAGGACTTGTGCCTGTCGGCGGCGCGGTATTACCAACAGGCAGCACGAGCCTGCCCTACAGCAAAAATGTGTTTGAGGACGCATATTTCAAATATCTTGAAAAGCTGACGATCCTGAAGGACGCAGGAACTGATTTTATTTTGCTCAGCAGACAAAACTCTCTTTTGGATATGCGCGCGGGCGTGCTCGCGGCAAAGGCGCTGAAAATGACCGTCTTTGCGGCTATGCAGACCGACAGTGACGGAAAAAGCGAAAACGACACGGATTATATAGCGGCTCTTGTGACCCTTCAGTCAATAGGAGCCGACGCCTTTGGTATATACTGTGAGGATACGGACTCACTTTGCGAACTGTTAAAAAGAGCTTTTCCGCATGCAGAGATACCTCTTATCGCAGTTATTGATACAGAAAAGCTGAGCTGTGACGAGCTGAAGAAAATATGCAGCTCGGGAGCCTCTGTGTTTATAGACAGCTCTTGCTACAGGGACAAAGAAAAATACGACATACTTATCGGCTTTGAGCCGGAATTTTCTCCGATAGGGCAAAAGGACAGCTATGCTGCCGCAACTGAAAGAGAAGCATTTTTTCTTCCGGATAATCTCGAAATTTCCGAGCCGCTTTTGTGCAGCTTTGATATGTCGGACGAACTCATAGATCTTGACGACGAAAACATAAACGCGGTATTTCTGGAGCTTAACACAACAGACGACGCAGCCTTTTTGTGTGAAAACGCCAGGATGTCACGCCTCCCATTTCTTATACGCGCAAATGATGAGATCACGCTCGAGGCTGCGCTGCGGTACTATCAGGGAAGGCTTATAGTAGACTCGCGGTGTGACATAGACAGAGAGGTTCTTACCGAGCTGTCAAAAAAATACGGCGCTATACTATACTGATACATCAACAAGGAGGAGCTTACAATGTTCAAGGACAGACCCTTTTTACTTATGTCCGTCATATTCGGTGGAATAGGAGTAGGATTTTTAATTGTCGCCGCGATTTCCTTTTTAGGCGACGGAAACAGTATTATCGACGTTATTGCAGGGTTTTTTCACCTAAGCCGCCAATCCTTGGGAGACGAGAGTATAGCTATGCTCGGTTGTATATTGATGATACCCTCCTTTATCTTTGCCGCAAAGGCAGTCTCTGACGCCGAAAAGGAATGACACTTAGCATAAAGCCGCAGATGCGGCTTTATTTTTTTATTCAAAAAACGGAGCACTCACAAAAAAGAGCGCTCCGTTTTATCAGGATCTGTTATTTAGTTTGATGACTGCTGCTTATTAAAGTCCTCAATAATGCTTATCGTTCTGCTGATCGTGTACTTATCGAGGCAAGGCTGGTTTTTGTCGTACTTAGTCTTCTTTTTCTCGGAATCGATATAGCTCTTGAAATCCTCATCCTTCATATTGTGAAGAACCGTAGTCTTTGAAACCGCTGTTGTATCGGTCTCGGTGATCTCCTCTGCTTTCTTTATGTTATTTGCATAATCGGCTATCGGAGCCTTGTATATTACATACAGAGAGCCGTCTATTTCCTGAGCCTTTGCTTCCTTATCCTTCATACCGCTTATTGTTTTCTTCAGCTCGTCAGAGAGTCCGGCATCGTCTATCTTTCCGGTATATTTTGTGCTGACGTCCTGTATTGTAGACGCGTCTGTAGTCTCGCCGCTCTCGCTGCTCTCACTGCTCTTTGCTGCTTCGTCGGTCTTGTACTGCTCTACTACCTCTGCCTCGGTCTTGCCGGATTTAAACATCTGCACATAGTGGTTTGCTCTTTCCTCTATCTTGTCGTTTGCCTCCTCGGCAGCCTCCTTCTTGGCAGCAGCGTCCTCAGAGCCGGAGCTTTCTTCTGTTGTGGTATCGTCCGTGTTCTCGAGGGTCATAGGAAGATAAAAATAATGTACATAATTGTCGTTTACATACTTCTTCATTTCCTCGTCACTTACAGCCTTGGAGCCGCCCTCGTCATACAAAGCCGTAAACAGCTCATTCTGCAGATAGCTGTATCTTGAATTGATCTTTAAATAGGTTTCCTCGGAAACTCCGAGCTTTTCCATTATGTCCTTAAAATACTGCTGATAATACTGTGAATAAGTGTCTTCATAGTTTTTGAGCTGTTCCTTGTCGATCTTTATCTTGTTCTCGGAGATCAGTCGCTCTATAGTCAGCTGTGCTATACAT
>JAHKXX010000235.1 GCA_020627425.1 bacterium | reverse complement strand
TACTACCGTTTACCAAATGATAGCAGGACTGAGAAGAAATCTGAGTTTTGTTTCGGACAGAGAATTACTCGAGCTTGTAAACAGTGCTTTTACCGAAATAGCTGTAGATCTCTCCAAAAGATCCGAAATAAGTATCAGCAGACTTCTTAATAAGCTTGTATTTATGATCTGCTGGCTAAAGCGCTACTGTAAAGAGCTGTTCGGCGGATATAAAAAAGGTAAGATGGGCTGCTTTATTTTTTTCGGCGGCTGCAAGAGCAGTCTCGAGGCGGATTTTCTGCGGCTTCTTGCAAGACTGCCGGTGGATGTGCTTGTTCTTGTACCGGATATGGACGACGAATGTGTGTTAGAGGACAAAGCCCTGTATAGAATTAATTATAAAGAGTCTCTGAGTCTTGCAGAATTCCCGAAAAACACTGCTACTCTCGGAGTAGGTACGGTAGCTTACCACGCCGAACGGGAGCTTGATGAGATAATGTACAAGGACACGGGGCTTTACCGGTCTCAGCAGTACGGTACGGCAAACGTGCTTATACTGAAAACCATGTATGAGGAAATATCTATACTGTGGAAGGAGGAGATGCGGTTCAGACCGAACTTTTCTACCGATAACGGTGTAGTCACCCTGCCTGTGATCTTTGCAAAGGTTTGCGGCGTAAAAAACTCCAATGTGACTGATTACTGGATAGATATAAAAAATTTGTTTACAGCCGATACAGTATTCTACAGCGCGTTTCCCATAATACCTGAGGAAGCCGTGCGGCAGTTGTCAAACGGTATGCCTCCATTCCTGTATAACGGAAAGCTGAAGCGTGAGGAAATAAAGCGCAGCAGAATATATAAATATTCTATGCTGCGTGAGGAGGCTCAGGAGCATATACTTGATAAGCTCCAGCTCCTTCTGGACGAGAAGATCATAAGAGGTACCTTTCAGGACGGTACGGAATACGGTATTATGGCAATAGCGCTCAATCTTGATAAGGTTATGATGAGACTTATACAAAAATTTGATTTCACAAAAACTAATCCAAAGGTTGTATGTGTTTTAACAGGAGAACAAATAATGTCAAAGGAAGATACCGTATATCTCTCCTTTTTAAGTCTTTTGGGCTTTGATATAGCCGTGTTCGTTCCGACAGGCTACAACGTACTGGAAAAATACTACAATAACGGTAAGGCTCTATTCCTTGAGCATCAGATAGGCGATTATTTGTACGATCTGACTGTACCGGATTTCAGAAAGATCGGCAGTAAAAAGAGCGAAAAAAAATCATGGATAAAAAAATTATTTTAAGAAAAGAGAGGTAAACTAAAATGGGACTTGATTTCAGTAAGGTAAATGAGCTGTCTGCACAGCAGCCGCAGAATGCCATCGAAACAACAGGCACTCCGGATGAGCCGGAGGTGATGGAGAGCTATGACATCGCTGCCGACAGACAGCAGATGAACAAGGAGCTTGTTAATTCGCAGGAGGTAGACGCACTCGTAAGCAGAATAGAGATCAACAATATGGATACCATTGTCAGCTTTGGTGCTGATGCAGCAGACGAAATATCCAAGGCGTCCGATGTTGTTCTGAGAAGTATGAATCTGGCTCAGCTTGAAAAATCCGGCAATATGCTTAACCAGCTTACAAAGATCATGTCAAAGTTTGATATTGATGAAATAAAGGAGGATAAGGGCGTTTTCAACAAGCTCTTCGGTAACGCAAAAAAGCAGCTTGAAAAAATGCTCGGAAAATATCAGACTATGGGCGATGAGGTCGACAAGATCTATGTAGAACTGAAAAAGTATGAGGATGAAATAAAACAGTCCAACAAAAACCTTGAAAAAATGTTCGAGTCCAATGTCAACTACTATCATGATCTCGTCAAGTACATTCTTGCCGGTGAACAGGGCTGCAAGGAGATACAGGAATACCTCGATAAACGCCGCGCCGATATGGAAAGCACGGGAGATACGTCTATTCAGTTTGAGATACAGGCATGCGAGCAGGCTCTGATGATGCTCGAGCAGCGTACTCAGGATCTTCGTACAGCCGAAAACGTCGCTATGCAGTCTGTACCGATGATAAAAACAATAGAGTTCAGCAATATGAACCTCATTCGTAAGATCAACTCGGCATTTATCATAACCCTCCCTGTATTTAAGCAGGCTCTGGCTCAGGCAATGATCCTGAAAAGACAAAAAATACAGGCTGACGCGATAAAGGCTCTGGATGACAAAACGAACGAGATGCTTGTCAAAAATGCGAGAAACTCTGTTGAACAGTCCAAGATGATAACAAAAATGGCTTCGGGCAGTTCTATCAGAATAGAAACACTCGAGACTACATGGAGAACCATTATGTCCGGTATAGACGAGACCAAGGCTATACAGGAGGCTGCACACAGACAGAGAATTGATGACGCAGCACGGCTTGAGGACATAAGAAAAGAATTTGATAACTATATGGCAGGCCACAATACGAAAGAGCAGCTTCCGGATAAATCCACAGGCACCAACAAATACGGCGGAAATATAAAGATCTGACCGTTGTTTAACATTAAAAAAATACAGGAGGAGAAACTATGGCTATCAGCTTACAAAAGGGTCAGAAGGTAGATCTTACAAAAGGAAATCCCGGTCTGAAGAATATTATGGTCGGACTCGGCTGGGATGTAAATCAGTTTGACACGGGCGCAGACTTTGATCTTGACGCGGCTGCTTTTATGCTCGGGAGCAATGGCAAATGCCCTACCGAACAGGAATTTATATTTTACGGCAACCTTGAGCACAGCAGCGGCTCGGTAAAGCATATGGGCGACAACCTTACCGGTGAGGGCGAGGGCGATGATGAACAGATAGAGATAGATCTGACGATGATCCCTTCGAATATCGAGAAAATAGCTTTTACCGTAACCATCTATGATCATGAAACAAGAAGACAGAATTTCGGTCAGGTAGAGAACGCTTTTATCAGGATCGTCGACGAGGCTACAGGACAGGAATTGATCCGCTATGATCTGGGCGAGGATTTCTCCATAGAAACAGCCGTAGTGGTAGGCGAGCTTTACAAGCACAACGGATACTGGAAATTTAACGCTATAGGCAGCGGCTACCAGGGCGGTCTTGCAGCTCTGTGCGCGTCCTATGGAATACAAGTAGAGTAAGGAGGAAACCAAAAATGGCAATTAGTTTATCAAAAGGACAGAAAATAAGTCTGACAAAGGGCAACCCCGGTCTTTCGTCAATAACCGTAGGACTCGGCTGGGATGTAAATATGTACGATACAGGCACTGCCTTTGACCTTGACAGTGAGGCATTCCTGCTTGGAGGCAACGGTATGTGTACACAGGACACTGATTTTGTGTTCTACGGCAATTTAGAGCACCCCTCCGGCTCTGTAAAGCATATGGGCGACAACCTTACCGGTGAGGTCGAGGGCGACGATGAACAGATTTTAGTAGAGCTGTCACAGGTACCGGCAAATATAGAGAGAATAGCATTTACCGTTACCATTCATGACGCGGAAGTAAGGCGTCAGAATTTCGGTCAGGTAAATAATTCCTTTATAAGAATCGTTGACAATGCGACCGGAACTGAGCTTGTGCGCTATGATCTGGGAGAGGACTTCTCTATAGAAACAGCCGTAGTAGTAGGCGAGCTTTATAAACATAACGGCGAGTGGAAGTTCAACGCTATAGGCAGCGGCTTTACCGGAGGTCTCGCTTCTATCTGCAAAAACTACGGACTTGACGCAGAGTAAAATTACGGAGGGATCATAATGTCAATAAGTCTTAGAAAAGGACAAAAAATAAGCCTTTCCAAAGAGAGCGCAGGACTTACGGCAGTGCTTGTCGGTCTTGGCTGGGACGAGGCACAGCAGTCGGAGCACGGCTTTAAAAACAGGAACCCCGAGAGTATAGACTGCGACGCGTCTGCGTTCCTTCTGCAAAACGGGCATCTTGTTGCGAGAAATGATATAGTCTACTTCAACAACCTTGTCCATAAATCGGAATCCGTCAGACATATGGGCGACAATACTACCGGTGAGGGCGAGGGCGACGACGAGCAGATACTTATTGACCTGTCAAGAGTTCCGCCGGAGTATGACAGAATAGTTATCGTAGTAAACATATACCAGGCTACTCAGAGACATCAGCACTTCGGTATGATAGAAAACGCTTTTATCAGAGTTGTTGACGGAAAAACAAACAGAGAAATTCTTAAGTATGATCTGACAGAGAACTATTCGGATTGCCTCGCTATGGTATTCGGAGAGGTTTACCGCCACGGAAACGAGTGGAAATTTAACGCCGTTGGTCAGGGTACCAAGGACAGATCTATATCAGAGCTTGCAAAAAGATATATGTAATATAAACGCAAAAATTCTGCTCCTCCCTTTTTACAGGAAGGAGCGTTTTTTTGGAGAAGGCTATTTTTTAAACCAGATCAAATTCCTTTTGTGTTAAAACAATGTTCAGGTTTCCGTTTATTGTTCTTAGCTCGTCGATAAATTCCTTTTTGTTTACCTTGCCCGGAAGGCTTATTTTATATGCTATCTCAAAAAGAGATCCGAAATCGCTTGTCTTTACCCTCTGCATAGAGTAGCCTGTAGTGTACTTATCAAGTACCTCGTCAAATGCTCCCTCAAAGTTGAGATCCTCCGGAACAGTGATCCTGAGAAGCATTGTATTTTTCTTCGGTTCCGCAAAGTTGACAAATCTGAGTACAAAAAGTACAACTGCTATTACCAGTGTGAACAGTATTGCTATATAGATATAGCCCATTCCGCAGGCAAGACCCGTTGCAAGGGCAACGCCTACATAAGTGACCTCCTTTGGCTCGATAGGCAGGCTTCTGAAACGGATGATCGTAAATACACCTGCTATTGAAAAAGCGACCTCAAGGCTTGCACTGGCTATCTTTATAACTATTGCTATTATTACAGTTATTACAACCGGGAGTATAGCAAGCGTCCACGCATGACTTCTGGAATATGCCTGCTTGTTATTTGTCAGCATATATGTCGCGGATATTGTGATGCCCAGTACCAGTGAAACAAGTATTACTATTATCAGCGGTACGAAGGATGCGAGGCTTGTATCTGCAAAAATTGTACTTGTGATGAAATCCATAAGATCACTCCGTTCTTTTTATTATTTATTATTTCACGCTTTGACGATAGCGTGAGCATATGCCGGCAATTCCGATACAGGACTGCTGTTTATATACAGTTTTCCGGCTGATGCACGTGTTTCATTTTTGAAATACCTTCCGATCTTTGAAAAGCTGCCGCTGTAGACATTGTTCTCCGATAAAGTCCTGCTAAGCCACAAGGGTACGGCGCCGAGGATCTTTATCTCCATTACCCTTGTATCCGGGGATACCAAGTATTCGCCGCAGGAGTCGGTTCTGAGTATGTCGCTTGTTTTATCGGCAGTCAGATTTCTGTCTATTGTAAGTCTGAAATCCTTGTTATACTTGCCAAAAAGAGCTATGCGGTCGTAATGTACCAGCACCGATTTTTCGATCGGGTGTATTTTTGTGTAGTAGCATATCTCTTTCATAATTTGTGCCTGAATACCGTCGAGGGTCGGTACACTGCCGTGCTTTATAAAATCAACTGCCTGCTTATAGGTGAGAACTACTCTGCGCTTGTTTACGATACCGCCGATCTTTTTCTTTATTTCAAGAAATACGGTATCGTTATCGTTCGGGTTCAGCTTGTAGCTGCGAAGTCTGAGCTTCTCTTTGTAGTAGGGCTTCTGAGTAGAGCGCCGTACAACATCGCTGTTTTTGGTATCAAAATAGAGGCTGTAAATAGGGTATGCTTTTCCGCCTATACAGTATTTATCAAGCTCCATATGCTTTAGCAGCTCAGGAAGCAGTTCATCCTGCTTTTTGTCGGTAATAATATATTTGTTTTCGTATCTGTTAAATGTCTGTATAGCCATTTGTTAAGCCCCCTTTGTTTTTGTGTTGTATATAGTTTATCAACAAAAAATGAACAATTTATGAAGTCGCATTTAAAGGTCATTAAATCTTTCCTTGAAAAAGTTTAAGGGTTGCAGAAAAAAACAATTTGCAATGTGCTGTAACTGAAAACTTAAAACTTAAAAATTATCGTGAGAAATTCGCGTCATACTCGCTGTACTAATTATCGGACACAATGAGTCGAGTAGAGAAATATAATTGCTTATACTTCAAAGCAGCGTCAAGTGCCGCCCTGTGCGGCACGGCGCGGACTGCAACGTACAATAAACCAAATTCGTACGCGTGCCAAGAAAGTGGAGGACACAACCAACTACAGT
>JAHKXX010000027.1 GCA_020627425.1 bacterium | reverse complement strand
GCTCTGAAGCGTCGATCTCCGCAGGCTTTGCTGCCATAAGATCCTTTTCAAATTCTGCTGCGTTTGTAGTGTCAATTTTTCCTTTTATCTGATACATAGTTTTACTCCCCTATTTTCAAAGCAGCTTTACACCCAGCATTGTCAGATCATCAAACTGTGGTGCATCGCCGACAAATTCTTCTACGGATTTTTTCATATTTTCAAGAAGCTTTTTCGGGTTCTGAGTTGAGGGCTGAAAGCATCCTGTCCGTTCCGAAAAGCTGGTTTTCGGCATTAGTAGCTTCTGCAACACCGTCTGTATAGAGGAACAGAGTGCCGCCCTTTTCAAGCGTGAACTCGTACTCCTTATACCTCATGCCGGACATGCCGCCGATAACAAAGCCGTGCTTGTCCTTGAGAAGCTCAAACTCGCCGTTTGCCTTTTTGATGATGGGGTATTCATGTCCCGCATTTGCGGCTGTAAGCCTGCCTGTTGATATTTCAAGTATACCGAGCCATACGGTAACGAACATATCCTCACGGTTGCTTGAGCATAGGCTTATTCTTTTTTACCTCCACAGTATCACCCTCCGTATGATATGTTACTCAGCTGATTTTCAGCGAAAAAAGAGTTATCGCAAATTATATTATTTTAACATACAGAGCGTAACAAAGGCGTAAAAAAACAAAGCAATATAGCCATATTTTGATGAATAATTTTTTAATAATTTGTTAAATTATTATTAACTTTTATGATTGTTGAAAATATGTCGGTTAAATGATAGAATTATTATGCGAATATTTTTTGGGAACGGTGAAAAAATGACGGACTACACCATAATGACATATATCACGAATAATTATGTTACCCTGCTTCTTCTTGCAGCACTTGTGATACTTCTGATCGCAAACCGGAAGATGAAAATAAGCGGTCTGCAATATGTCTGGACGATCATGGGTATAGTTTTCACTCTTACTCTTTGCGAAGCATTTGAGGATATATGTGATCTGTATAACTGGGACTATCGGCTTCTGTATATCAAAACGGCATTGGTCTATTGGCTGTATCCGCTGACAGCAATGCTGGAGCTTTATCTTGTCACCCCGATAAAGAGAAAACTACTGATAGCAATACCGTATATAATCAATTTTGTTTTAGTGTTTATCGACCTTTTCGATACACACATTATATATTGTTTTAACGGTAATCATCATTATTTTGGCGGACTTATGCCTGATTTTCCGATCATTGTACTATGCTTTTATGTGATCATGCTTGGAGTCTATTCCGTAATATTCATAGGAAATCATTCTGTCTCAAAGGGATTTATCGTTGGCTTTATGGCATTATCCGCAATTATTACCGCACTCGGAGAAAAGGAAGGCTTTGCAGAGGGTTATACCGAAACGGTCGCTGTTATAGAGATACTCATCTATTACTTTTTCCTTGCGGCTATCAGCTATAGTGAAACTCAGAAAAAGCTGTATGAAAGCCGAATAGAGCTTGAACAGGATAGAATAAAGCTGCTTACGGCACAGATACAGCCTCACTTCATCTTTAACTCTCTTTCTACGGTACAATCTCTCTGCTACACGGACAGCGAAGCCGCCGCTGACATAATAAGCGTCTTCGGAGATTATCTCAGAGGAAATATTGATTCCCTTGCATCTGAAAAGCCGATCCTTTTCAGCACGGAGCTTGAACACATAAGGCAGTTTATCGCCCTTCAAAAAGCCGGGACGGATGTTGAATTTGAAGTGAATTTTGAGCTTGGTGTAACAGGATTCAAGGTGCCGCCGCTGACAGTTCAGCCCATTGTAGAAAATGCGATCAAGCACGGTGCCCTGACAAGACGTGACGGTACAGGCAGGGTGACAGTCAAGACAGAGGAAAAAGACAATACTGTTATAGTAACCGTCAACGACAACGGTATAGGTGCACATTTTACAGACCGGCAAAGAGAGCACTACAGCGTCGGGATAGAAAATGCAAGAAAGCGCCTTGAGATACTATGCGGCGGAGCATTGGAAATAAGCTTTACCGAGGGCGGGTGTACGGCAGTTATCACCTTACCGAAAGAAGCGGAGAATTAGGAGGTAAATATATGAACATAATCGGTGTTGATGATCAGAAAGCGGTGGTCATCACTCTTGAAAAAATGCTTGAAAAGATAGACCCGGAGGGACAGCACAGATTCTATACCGATCCGATGAAGGCTGTCGGTGATCTTGAGCAGCCTGTGGAAGTGGCTTTTCTTGATATTGAAATGCCGGGCATGGATGGGTTGGAGCTTGCAAGACGAATTATTGAGAGGTATCCGCTTTGTAATATCATATTCCTGACAGGACATTCAGAGTATTCGATACCGGCGTTTGATATAAACGCAAGCGGTTATATACTCAAGCCCTTTTCGCAGGACAAGCTGAGAAATGCTCTTGAGCACAGACGCTACCGTGCGCCGGAACTTTATGACAAACCGGTTAAAGTACAATGCTTCGGAGCGTTTGAGGTTTTTGTGAACAATAAGCAGGTGCAGTTTGCCCGCAGTAAAAGCAAGGAGCTGCTCGGCCTTCTCATTGACCGGGGTGGTGCAATGTGCGATATGGATATGATAATAGGCAATATAGAACCCGGATCCGCTGCAGACACTCTCACCAAAAACAAGATAAGAGTATATATCGGGGACTTGAAAAATACCTTTGATGCTTTGGGTATAAATAACATCATTATAAGAGAACCGGGTACTGTCGGTATAAACAAAAGTCTGTTGGACTGCGATTATTACCGTTTGCTGAGTAACGATCCCTTTGCCATTTCACTCTATACCGGCGAATATATGACACAGTATGAATTTGCAGAAGAAACAAGAGCATGGCTTAATGCAAAATATTCCAAAGACAGGGGTAATTATAATTGAAAAAACAGCTTTTTGTCATGACATTGTGGCTTGTGATCATTTCCGTTTTCTGTGGATGTACTGCAGTGGAAAATGACAGATCGTCACAGCCGCAGACCTCTCAAGCTTCGGTTTCTTCTTCCCATACGGAAGAAATACCTGACAACAAGCCTGCTCTGAGCGGCAGTACGATTTTTATCTATATGTGCGGTTCCAATCTGGAAACAAAGCAGGGTCTTGCCGGAAAGAACATTGACGAGCTGCTGAAAGCCGAGGTCGGAGATGATCTGCATATCGTCATTCAGACAGGCGGTGCAAAAACATGGCGTTCACATGGAATAGACGCAACTGCCGCCCAGCGTTATGAAATAAAGAACGGTGAACTCCGACTGCTTGATACCCTCACTCAGCTCAATATGGGCGAAGCGCAGACGCTCACCGATTTCCTCTCCTGGGGGCAGGAAAACTATTCTGCTGACCGGAATATGCTGATTCTGTGGGATCACGGCGGAGG
>JAHKXX010000234.1 GCA_020627425.1 bacterium | reverse complement strand
GTTGTACCGAGTACGCAGGCTTTGTATTTACTTCCGCTGAAATGCAGTCCGGTATCAGTTCTGTGCCCACCCACGACGGTACAGGTACAATGACAGGTAACAGCGGCAACGGCTACGCAAAAATAACCTATGTTGGATAAAACGGAGGAACATGGCATGAAAAATAAATCCAAATTAAAAATAAATGTAAATATAAAAAAACAACATATATTCCTCTTATCAGGTTGTGTACTTCTTGTCGTCGCCGCTATTACCGCAGCGTTTATGACAGACTATAAACGAGCTGACAATGTATTTGCTGTTGGATCAGTAAGCCTGACAGTTACCGAGCCAAACTTCCCGACGGAATCCTCCGAGCTTGTTATGTACTCGGGCAAGACTATACCAAAGGACCCAAAAATAATCAATAACGGCAATAATAGAGAATATGTCTTTATGTCGGTTACCGTTCCGAAAAGAAAGGTTACTCTGCTGAATGAGAACGGAACAAAAACCTCGGCGAATACTTATGTTGATACTGCCCCGACTGACTACAGCGAGATTTTCTATCTTTTTTCAGACTCAGCTACCGCAGAATCCGACCCTACAAATTGTCCGAATATAAAGTATGATCCTTCTTGGGCTTTTGTTTCAAGAAGCGGCACCGAGAACACCTCTGACAAAGCAACCTATGTTTTCGGCTATAAAAAAATGCTCAATACCTTCAGCGATAATTCAGGTTTTGATACAACTCCGCTTTTTAATAAGGTGCGCCTGAATAGCTTTATCGAGGGCGAAAACAGCTCTGATGATAAGACTCGTGACATTGTTATAAAGGCCTACGGCGTGCAGGCGGACAATATCCGCGGTATAGCAGGTCTTCCCACGGATAATACTAAAGAGCTGACTGCCGAACAGATGACTTATATATATAACATCATAGTAAACCAGACGACGGAGGGAACGCCATGAAAAAGAACAAAAAAATATTACTTGCCGTTCTCGCCGTAGTAGTTACTGCAATTGTGGGAACTGTGCTTGCTTATCTGCTGTCAAACGGCAGCAAAGAAAACAAACTTACAGTAGGAAAAAACAATGTGCAGGTGTCTGAGGAGTTTTCAACACCGGAAAAACAAACCTCGGATACAAAATACCCCAAATCAGTAAAAATCTTCAATACAGGCGGGATAGATACATATATCCGCGTCTATGCTGATTTTTCTGACAGCTTTGTACGATCAAATTCCAAGTTTTCTGATGATGGCGGTACTACTTATCATAATGCTGACAGAACAGATAATACTGAAAATGTGGCTATTAGCACCGATGAGGCAAATTTTGTAACCTATCTTAACAGAAAAAACAGAGATAGCGGCGGAAAATGGGTCTTTGTACCTGACAATGATTCCAACAAAAAGCTTGCAGGCTACTACTATTATACCAAGCCGGTCGCTCCGGGCGGCAGTACGGACTACCTGTTTACAAATGTAGAAACAACATATTCAGATCCTGATACAATAAGGCAGTATGACCTTGTTGTTTATTCAGAGTCTATGCAGATAACGAAAAAGGACGGAGAAAAGTACACGGATTATAGAGCAGCATGGAATGACTTTGTTTCATAAGACGGTGAGCCGACATGAAAAAGAAATTTAAGAAGATTTTAAAATTAAAAACGAAAAATGATATTTTAAAAGTATCCGTAATTCTTGCTGCAATTATCGTAGCAGGGACAACATTTGCATGGTTTTCGTCCTCTGACGAGGTTGTCAACCGACTCAGTGCAAATACGAACTATGGTGTGTCGATAGTTGAGGACTTTTCTCCGCCTACAAAATGGTACCCCGGACAGACAACGGTAAAAAGGGTCTACGCTACTAACACCGGCAGCATAGACAGCTTTGCAAAGGCGTCTATATCGGGAAATATAAACCTGACTCATTACGTCGCGCCCGATACGGCTTTTGACAGTCGGTTTGCATCCAAGTATGTACAGCTGGTGTATGACCCGTCACACCCAAATATAGACGAGGTAGCCCAGCTTCAGTCAAATGGCAAGCTTGTAGTCAGACCAAAAAGCGCAGATGACGCATTGCTTCTTACACGAGACAAGATAACCGCAGACTCTGTTGGTCAGTATGATACAAAGGGCTTCAGTCCGTGGGCGGTCAGTCCGGGGGCGGATAACAATAATTTGCAGGGTCTGTATGTTTTCGAGCGTTCTGCTGTCAGCAGCGAGGATAATGAATATAAGTATTACGGCTATTACTATGTGCCGAACCAGGAAGGGACAGGTGGAGTTTATTATTCTGTAAATATTACTGCCGATGAAACAGATACAACTATTACAGCTGTTCTTCCGAAAACCGACACCAACACTATAACAGAGGATAAGTTTACCTATGATATTTCCCAAGCCGGAAAGATAGTTGCGACCTACTACGGAGCAGATAATGACCCTGCCACAAAAAACGATAATATAATAATAAACATATACTATGATACCAATTCCGTTACTACTGCCGAAGATGATAAGACTTGGTTTTTAACAACGGAGATAAACCCTGATTCGGACGTAATGTCGTACATCCCGGTTTTTTACTGTAATAAGCTTATACATTCGGGCGAAACAATTCCCGGTACTATAATTACAGCAGTAGAGCTTGACGAGAATGTTTCCGGTGACGCGCTGATAAGTATGAAGTATAATCTTGATGTTCAGCTCAACTCCGCGCAGATCGTAGAGGATCGAAGCGATCCCGATAAGGCTGTATCCGCTGTAAATACAATGTATTGGGCGATCAGAAAAGCACATTTCATTAACGGCAGCGAACGGGTACAGTGGCACTGAAAACAGAATATTCCTAAGGCGGCTATAGAATAATATCTTTAGCCGCCGTTTTTTATCTGATATAATCAAAGCGGTAGCAAGCCTTCGACTTGCCTTTGCTAGTATTTGTATATTTAGACTTAATCAAAGCTTTTAATGAATTTGTTGACAATCTGATTTAGAAATTGTATACTAATAATAAGTATACATACTAATAATATATTTATAGCAATTATTTTTTAAAATTCTTTAATAAACACCATGTTGATTAAAAGACACAACCCCCACCCCAAGGAGGCATCAGGATAATGAAAAAACGACTCAGCAGGATAATATACTACAACAGAATAAGAACGATGGCATTGCTTCTGGCATTGTCG
>JAHKXX010000233.1 GCA_020627425.1 bacterium | reverse complement strand
GCTTCATAACGCGGCTTTCGTAATAGACAGGACGTGTTGCGCCGTCCTCGACAGCCTGCGTCATATCATAGATATCAATATAATCACCAAATACCTCACGGGTGTTTCTGTCCTCGGTAGCGATCGGCGTACCGGTAAAACCGATATATGTAGCGTTCGGGAGCGTATCACGAATAATGCGGGCTGTGCCGATAACCTTTTTGGCAACCAGCTCACCTTTTTCGTTTTTGGTCATCTTGATTTTTTCGGTCAGACCGTATTGTCCTCTGTGTGCTTCGTCAGCCATCACAATAATATTTCTGCGCTCGGAAAGAGGCTCTCCCGATTCCTCAAACTTCTGCATTGTCGTAAAGATAATGCCGTTAGCTTTTCTGCCCTCCAATAACGATTTCAGGTGTTCACGGCTTTCTGCGTGAACAGGCTCCTGACGCAGAAAATCCTTACATTTGGCGAACTGCGAGTAAAGCTGATCGTCAAGGTCGTTTCTGTCGGTGATCACAACGATCGTCGGGCTTTCAAGCTCAGATTGCAGCAAATGGGCATAGAATACCATAGACAGCGATTTTCCGCTGCCCTGCGTATGCCAGAACACGCCGCCTTTACCGTCTGTTACGGTTGCTTTCTTTGTGGATTCTACTGCCTTGCGCACAGCAAAGTATTGATGATAACCGGCGAGTATTTTATATTGCTTCAAGCCCTCGTTAGAAAACAAAATAAAGTTCTTGAGAATATCGAGCAAGCGCTCTTTTTGAAAGATACCTTCAAAAAAGGTGTCGAACTGCGCGTACTGCGTGTTCTCATAGCTGCCGTCTTTTGTTTTCCATTCCATAAAGCGGTCTTCACCGGAGGTGATCGTGCCTGCACGGTTTTTTGAAAGGTCGCTCATTACACAGATGGCGTTGTAGATGAACATCGACGGAATAGCGTGCATATAATTCCGGATCTGTGTATAGGCTTCGGAAGCGTCGGTTTCCTCACGGGAAGGAGATTTCAGCTCCATCAGCACCACAGGCAAGCCGTTGATAAACAGCAGCACATCCGGACGTTTTTCCGAGTTTTCAATATACGTCCACTGATTCGCCACAACAAAAGAGTTGTTGTCAACGTTGGAATAGTCAACAAGATAGCAAAGAGCCGAGCGTTCCTCGCCCTTTTCGGTATAACGCACCTCTACACCGTTTTGCAGATAATCCATAAACACGGCATTTTTCTGCACCAATTCGCCGTTCTCGAAATTAGTCAGCTTGTAAAGTGCGTCGGAAATGGCGTCGTCAGGCAGCGACGGATTAAGCCGACAGAGAGCCGCCCTTAGCTCGTCCATATAGAGAGGGCTTTTATAGTCACGGTCAACCGCCGGACCGTATGCGTGGGTATATCCCATTTCCTCAAAAAGCCGGATGATGGCGTTTTCATAGCTTGATTCGGTGTAGGGCATAGTTGTCAGCTCCTTTTCATTCCTGCTTTTCGGAAACCTTCTGAATATATGCATAAGCAATCACTTCGCCGTTAAACATAACGGTTACCGGATTGCTTTCCGTGGCATATTCTATAATGTCTTCTCCGTAGTCAGCTATAAAATCTTCTGCAATCTGCTTTGTACGTTCCAGTGCTTCGTCAAAGGTTTCAAACAGCTCTAACGATAACATATTGGGATCTTCTTCATCGGGAAAATGTATCAGATAAGCAACTCCATACATAGTTTATTCCTCCTCGTATAGTATATTTCAGGTTTAGAAATTGAGATAAATGAAAATTTAGCGGTTTAAATCCGCACCTGTGACACAT
>JAHKXX010000232.1 GCA_020627425.1 bacterium | reverse complement strand
TCCAGCAGTCCGGCAGGGCTTGTTACGAACACTGTTCCGCAAAGCACCAACAGCACGACCGAAAACACACGCATTATCCATTTAACGACTTTGCCGAGATATGTACCCGAAAGCTCTGCTATAGATGCTCCCCTATGCCGCGAGCTTATCATTCCGCTCATATAGTCGTGAACCGCTCCGCCCAGTATAGAGCCGAATACTATCCACAAAAATACCACGGGTCCGAAAACAGCACCCATAAGTGCTCCAAAGATAGGTCCTGTTCCGGCAATATTCAGAAGCTGAACAAGGAAAGCCTTCCAGGTTTTCATCGGCACACAGTCAACACCGTCATTTATGGCTATTGCCGGTGTTTCTCTGTCATCTGGAGCAAATATTATTTCCGTCACTCTGCCGTAGACAACAAATCCGATAAGCAGTACGGCAAATGATATTATTAATGAAATCATAATTGGTCACCTCTGTCAGATAAAATAGTATATTATTCTTTTAGCCTATCAATCTTTTCGTCTGAATTATTCAGCTCTCCCGTGGATATAGTCGACCGCCGACAGTTTTCGTGTTCTGAGTAAAACACCGCTTCTGATCGTTATGCCAAATGTTTCATATATACTTCTTATTGTTATCAAAAATCCAATTCATTTATCAGTTCGTCTATTCTCGGAAGAAGAGATTTTCTGACGTTTTCTACCTTTTGCTTCCAATAGCTTTCAGGAACGCTTCTGTGCATAAGCACTGTTATAAGAAGAAGCCGCAGTTCTGCATAACCCTTTATTATTTTGATTCTGTGTTCAAGCTCTTGAGTGCTGCAATCAAAATACTTTACAATAAATTCATTCCACACAGCCTCACAAAGCTGTGCATTCATTCCGACTGTTGCAAGCAAACGTTCCGGTGTCATATACGCAGAGTGCGGCGAGAAAGCATAGGCAACATATATTTCCACCAGATCAAATATCGGATGGCCTACTCCGGATTCACCCAGGTCGATAAGCATGGGTTCATCGTTTTGCAGCATAATATTGCCCATATGCAGATCGCCGTGAATAAAGGTATTTCTGTCCGGAATGGAATCTATCAAGCGGTTGATTTCTGCTGCTTCGCTCTCTTCAAAATAGTCTGCTATCCGAGAGAAAGCATCCTTATATTCTTTTTTTATGGATTTCAGTTCTTTACCGGTGTATTTCGTACTGTGCAACTGCACCGCAAGTAAGGCAAACAGCTCTGTATACTTTCCGACATCCTGCGGGTTTTCTCTGACTACTGCAGACATCATAGAAGCATTCAGCATTTCGTAGATCTGACCGTATCCGTCCTCTGTCTCCACAACATCATACACTATTGCAGCAGGCAGTCCGGACAGAAATGCCTGCTTTGATGTATCAAGCTCATTTTGCAGGGCGGCAAGATCTCCTGTTTCCTTGCTTACCTTGATGATCTTATCATCATCCAGACGATAGACTATACCGTTGCCGCCCTCGCCGATCTTTTCAAGACCTTTTACGGACACCTTTCTCATAGCCTTCTTTACATTCAATATTTCGGTAAATCCTGTCACCTCGAATATCTCATAGACCTCGCTGCTGACATTGTTGACTGTAACATCCCCTACAGCCTTTGCAAGCTTTAAAAGGACACGCAGTCCTGCGCTGGAGATGTACTCAAGCTGTGAAGCGTCTAATTCCTTTGGCATTGCCTCAATAATTTCCTTCTCAAATTCCGATGAGTTTGTCGAATCGATTTTTCCTGTTATCTGATACAAAACTTTTCTCTCCAATATCTATTTGATTATAGCTTCTTTTTCATACAGAACACATTCTGTCCGTCACGGTATTCATATAAGAGTTCATCCATAAATTTTTTTGTCATAAATATTCCAAGACCGCCGATCTTTCTGTCCTTTGCCGAAAGTGTAACATCGGGATCGGGCTTTGCAAGCGGATCATACTTTATACCGCAGTCGATAAAGGTGATTGCCGCAGTCTTTAGTTCGTCGATTATTTCTACCTCTATAACAGCCTCTCCTGTTTTGTCGGAATAGGCATAATGAGCGATGTTGACGAATATCTCCTCGACCGAAACATTTATCTGTATCATTGTTTTGGGAGAGCAGTCGAACCCTTGAACACATACATCCACAAAGTCCAGAACTCTTTGCAGTTCATTTACATCTGCATTGACTTTAAAACGAAATTTCTTTTTCTCTGTCATATTATCGCCCCTTATATTCCAGACACATCATCGTCAGATCGTCAAACTGCTCTGCGTCCTTAACAAATGCATCAACAGAGCTTCTGACGGTTTTTAATATATCCTGCGGCGAGCCGTCTGATCCTTTATTCAAAGCTGCCAGCATTCTTTCAGTCCCGAAAAGCTCTTTTTCAGCGTTAGTAGCCTCGGGTACACCGTCAGTGTAAAGGAAAAGCTTTGAACCCGGCTTCATATCTATTGTATATTCCTTGTATTTCAGTCCTTCCATACCGCCGATAACAAATCCGTGTTTGTCTTTGTATATCTCGAAATTCCCGTCAGGATGCATAATAACAGGATATTCGTGTCCCGCATTAGCGGCTGTCAGCCTGCCTGTAGTTATTTCAAGGATTCCGAGCCAAACGGTAACGAACATATCCTCTTGGTTGCTTGAACATATTGTGGCATTTGCAGCCCTCAGTATTTCCGAGGGAGTTTTACCCATTTTCGCATAATTTGCAAGTATGATCTTAGATGCCATCATAAACAAAGCGGCAGGAACGCCCTTTCCGGAAACATCAGCCATTACCAGACAGAGATGATCGTCATCCACAAGGAAAAAGTCGTAGAAATCACCGCCGACCTCCTTTGCGGGGTCCATTGAAGCATAAATGTCAAACTCCGTTCTGTCGGGGAAGGGAGGAAAGACACTCGGCAGCATACTCGCCTGAATTTTGGTAGCAAGACCAAGCTCCGTAGAAATACGCTCCTTTTCAGCAGTCACCTTTGTCAGATCATCAATGTATTTAACTATGCGCTCCTCCATGCGGTCTATAGAGCCGGCAAGAATACCGATCTCGTCATTGCTTTTGACTTTTTCTGAAAGCTTATTTTCCGGCAGATCGTTTTCGTGAGAAAAACGGCTTGCCTCCTCGGTTATCTTCTTAACGGGACGCAGAAATACACGGTGCAGATATACGATCTGACCTATGATTACCAGGATCATCAGAACGATCATTACAATAAGTATCTTACCGATATATGTATTCCTGACGTGGACAAGATTATCCATCTGACGCTGAACACAAAGGATAGCTGTCGTTTTGCCGTCATTATCCTTTATCGGCACCATTGCCGTAATATGCGGATCAGTCTCGATATATCCCTTATCCCTTATCACAAGCTCCTGCTCCGATGTTCCCTCATATAGCTTACGATATTTTTCCATATATTCCTCGTTAGTCGTATCACGAACAAAGCCAAATTCATAGCGGGTGTAATCGGTGTTTTTGTTGATAGTGGAAAAAAGGAAGGTAATGTGCCTATAATCAGTTAGATCGGGTCGGATAACATAGATAAAAGTTGAACCCGATGAATTGCACAGTCTCTCCATTGATTCGAGAGCCGTGACATATTCCTTTGTTTTACCGCCGCTCGCAGCATAGTCGTCGATCTTGCCGGCATCAAATTCCATAACAGCAGTATTTGCGGTACGGAAGGCACCGTCGGAATACTGATCAAGAAGGGCGTCGGTAAAATTATTGAAGCCCATAATACTTACGATCACAGAAAAAACGATAAGAAGTATTACAATACCTAATATGCTTTTGAAAATAATACTGACTTTCGGTTTTTTCTTTTCTCTTTTTGCGGTATTCTTTTTTTCTTTCACAGGATCCCCCCTATTTACCTATGTTTATTATCAGATTCATTCAATAGTGAGTATATCCGTAAATCCCGTGATCTCGAAGATCTCCATTATCTCTTCACGAGCATTTATTAACTTCATTATACCCTGCTTGTTCATAGTTTTCTGTGCGGACAGAAGTACACGAAGTCCTGCTGAAGATATGTACTCAAGTTTCTGAAGGTCAAAAACAAGCTCTGTAACACCCTCATAGGATGCCTTTAATTCTTCTTCAAGCTTCGGGGAAGTCGAGGTATCAAGTCTGCCTGTGATAGTAAGTGTTAATTTGCCTGATTCATTTTTGCTTTCGATTGTCACAATGATCGTCTCCTTAAAGTAAAATAATAAATCAGTTCCGAAGGGAACCTGATATCTGTATCATACTGCTTTTATTATTATATCCGCCTTTTCTAGACCGCCCTGCACATCCTTCATAATAAATGACGAGAAGTATTTGCGTTTTTCATCGGTTATAACATCGGAAAAAACTATACCTCCCAAATTCCTTATGAGGGCATAGCTTTTCAGCGATCCTTCAAGCTCTGAGATGACTTTGTCATCATCTGTACCAAGATAATCCCTGATAAACATATCCCACATTCTTACCGCTTCCTCGGTCGTCATACCCAGGTATCTCATTGCTACATTGGGATTTTCTTCGGAGTAAGGCTCATTAGCTGATAAGTTCCGAGCAGGTCTATTACCGGATGACCGACAGAGGCATCTCCCATATCTATCAGTATCAGTTCATTGTTTTGTACCATTATATTCCCGGGGTGA
>JAHKXX010000231.1 GCA_020627425.1 bacterium | reverse complement strand
CGGGAGCCGCTGACGGAGTTCCGGGAAACAGACTGGCTGGCGATGGTGGACTACATCACCGTTCACAGAAAGAACGACATCCGGGTGACCTTCAAGGACGGCACCGAGATTAAAGGATAAAACATAAAGATAACGAGCCACTGAACTATTCAGTGGCTCGTTATCATATTATTGTGCCCTTTGTTTTATAAAATACATCATTCTGTCAAATGCATCTTTTGCCACCTCATTTACACGTTCCGAAGCAACAAAGCAATGCTGCATCTGAAGATTCCGTTCAGCCAAAGGGTCGACTAAGGCATGTTCTACGTTCGCACTGGTTAATGCAGCGTCCATTTCTCGCATATCTACGTAATACTCACTACCCAACAAGAACGTATCAGGATAGTTCGAATCGACCCACAGGATGTTGTTGTAAGTTTGCTTTTCCTCACGACTGAGGAAGATAGATCCTTTTACATAGTTGCCAACAAGGACTTTGGTTCCAAAAGAAAATTTATCATAAACAAGAGGCGCATCATCGAGTATGACTGCCTTGATCTGCTTTGGCTTCAGCACAGGTGAAATACCCAAGGCTTCAGCATAATCAGGATTGGTAATGATACTCCCCAGCTGACTTGTCATGATCGCTCCTGCAGAAGAACCCATGATCACCACCCGATCCATATCCAGATGATATTCGTCAGCATGATCAATCAAAAACTGAAATGCTTCGTTAGCCTGAATCAGAGGAGCTGGGAAATGGTACTTCGGAACAAGCACGTAATCAATACTGACAAGGTTAAACCCCTCAGTGCAGATATCGTCCAACAATGCCGTTGCATCACTTTCAGCGAGGGGATCTCCGACACTCTTGCTCCCGCCGAAGAATCCGCCGCCATGAAAGTAGATAAGAGTCGGCCGTGCAGTTTCCCTGTTTTCATCCGGGTAGGTAATATCCAGAAAACTGTTTGGATAGTTTTCGGAATACTTAATCTCTGTAATGATGTACTGACCATTATCCTTTATGCCTTCCATCGGCTCGCCAAGGGGATCATAAGAGTTTATGGTGTTTACCGTATTGGCTGATAGTTTTTGGATCATACCTACGATAATCTGCGTGTGTGTCATAAGGATCAAAGCGCCTGTTACCAGAACAGCCAGTAAGATCGCAAGGACGATCAATAAAGTATGTTTCTTTTTCCCTGTTTTTCTGCTCATTTGTTTATCTCCACATCCTGCCAGTTATTGTTATGAAGGATCTCCGCATTTTCACCGGTAAAGACCGCAGCGGCGTCTTCATCTCCGCAGAGTTGCCACAACATCCACGCCGTCATGTAGCCGTCACTTCGAGCAAGCATGTCTTCGTGCTCTGCGCCAGTCGCTCTTGCTCGTACCTTAAGGACATCATCGCTGATCGTTTCATAGTTCTCGACTAAGGAAGCAAGCGGTGCAACTCCTGCGTACTCCTTGGTGATATCTGTAACGCCCTTATCATCTGTTGCTCCGGTTCCTGCTGCCATGAAATATGGGATCTTGATCTTGGAAACGTCATATTTCCATCCCATATTTCCGGCAAGGAATGGATAGGCTGCACTTCCGGTAAAGATCGTTTTATACGCTGTACCATTGTCGTACATGGTCACCGCTGCCAAGGCTCCGGCTCCACCTTGTGAGAATCCCACGATCCCGATGTTCTCTGTGTCAAGCCTGTCATTCAGTCTATGATCCTTCGGCAGATTCAAAAGATAGTCGAGCATGATGGACGTTGTTTCACCGGTTCCGGCCTGCGGGTCTTCGTTTCCGACAACAATAAATCCCCACGATGCAAGCCGCTTAAACCACGGTTCATATTTGAATGCAGGTGTCCCGCTGGCATTAACGACTACAATCACGGGATACTTTTTATCGCTATTTTCCAGTTCTGAAGGATACCAGAAGCGCACCTTTTTGATCGTCGCATTATCTGATGGATCATCAAAAGAGGAAACCTCATACGTACCGAGCTGTGAATACTTCTGTTCAAGGGATGCGGAAGAAGAGAATTCAGTGTAATAATCATCTTTCACAGAAGTCTTCTTTGCCTCTATCAACCCTTTAATTACAAGTGCAGCCACTACAGCTGCTATGACTAAAATGATCACTCCGATGAATTTCATGACCTTTTTCATGATGACCTCCTTGACAAGTCGTTGAAACAAGTGTATCATAAAATCAGCGACGATACAAGTGTTTCAGCAAAATGATACACCGGAGGGAGGTTTGTTTCATCGCCATGAATATGAATAACGAGCAGAAAAACACCTATGTAAAAAAACAGATCACCACTGCGCTTCTTGCGCTTCTAAAAGAAAAACCCCTTTCTGATATTTCCGTCAGTGAGCTTACTAATAAGGCTGAAATAGGTCGTGTTTCCTTCTACCGGAATTATCAGAGCAAAGAGGATATTCTGAAAGAGGAGTCAGATCGGCTCATCAAGGAATGGGGCAGGCTTTATGAATCAAATCCGGAATCAGCACCGGAGACCTTGTTCCCATCACTGTTTGACTTCTACCGGGATCACAGGGATTTTTACACCACTCTCTACAATGCCGGCATGTCCTCCATTATGATGGAAACAATTATCGGCACCATTCGGATAACGCCTGAAATGCAGAATCTTGAGGCGTATATGAAATCCTTTTGGGCATACGGCATATATGGGTGGATGCTTGAATGGATCAAACGTGGTATGCAGGAGAGTGGAAAAGAGCTCAGTGCTCTCTTTTCACTTGCCCGACAATAATAAAAGCGCCCGGCCATCGGATATGTGCTAATCCTCTGATCGGGTGCAGGAATTATTTTCTCCCATTTATCTAATCATCGCCAATGACCGGGAGTCGTTTATTTCACGATTCCTTCGCTTTTGAACTTGTCCAGCATCTCCAACATGTGGATTCCGATCTTCTCCGGATCGTTGTCCAGCCCTGCACAGATGACACGGAGTCCATCCGGCGTAAGTATTCTCCCATGTAGCACATCGGTTTGATACTGCTGGTATATCTCATATTCTTTGTTTGTGATTTGCTTCATCTACACTTCCTCCTATAAAAACAGCCGGGATACCCCGACTTACATAACTTACCCCTCAAGCGGCAAAATCGGCGGAGGAATAATTAAATTGTATCAATCTCGGTGCTTTTATATCAAAAAATACCATTGATGCCAATTTATTCTGAAAATAATATAATTTTTTTTGAGTGTTATCTCTACCTTTGTTTGCTTGATTTTTTCAAGCTCAGACTTCAGTTCGTCAAGAAACAACGGATCTATAACTTTATGAATGTTTTCAATCGAGGTGTAGTGCATACCACCGGTTCGTCTTGTTTCCGGATTTATGGTGCTTTCAAAAACCGCACCGAAAATGGTTGGTGATATGCCCGACCAGTCAGAGTCCTCACTGGCATCCTGCAGGATAAGATTAACAATTTCCTCTGTAAAACGTGGTATCTCTATATCCTCATCCGAAAACAGACCTCCATTAACATAGGGGAATGATTTCAGATCGTCCTCCAGATATTGACCACGCTCATTTTCCGGAGTATCGAGTACACGAAATAGCTCTATCAGCTTTCCTCTGAACTCCCTGACAGAAAACTGTTTCATATAGTCATGGAATTTCTGGTGTGAACCGAAAATATCTGCATCCTCCGCATACAAGCAAAATACCAGCCGGACGCATAATTTATTCAGACTTTTCAGACTCTCCGGTGAATCCGGCTCAGCATATTGCTTTTTCAGGGCATCGTATATTTTCCCCACAATATTTCCGGCTTCAATGGAAAGCCGTTCTTCCTTGCGTATCAGTTCGTTTTTCTCAATAACAATGAATTTCAGCCTGTAATAATCTTTTTCCAGATCTTTAAGCAGAATTTGCTCCGGTTCACCGTTAGGCTTGTTCATATCATAAATTAAAAACTCTGCAAAGTTTGAAACAATGATCCACCTTGGTTGGTCATCAAACGGCAGATTCTTTCTGTAACGGAAGGCCTGACCGTAAGGCGTCAATTTCTCGCCATCCGACTGTACAGCAGTTTTTCCCAGTTTTATATGAACACCTTTCTGCTCAATCAGCACCTTTGTGGCAGGAATATATCCGTCAATGTACTTGGTAGTTTTCTCCACAACAACGGGCTTTTCAAACTGTATCATTGCTGTCGGATTCTCAACCCCCCAAATACATTCTGCAGAAGGTCTATCCAAAAGAGCTGAGTTTCTTGTTTTTCATCGCCCTTGTCTTCCCATATTGTCACAAATTCCTTTGCAGCTCTTTGCTGCTCCTTTGCCGCTTTCATTTAGTTGCACCTCTTTGTGTGTGAAGTTTTCTCCTTCTATTTTAACTGATTTTTCGCAGTTTGACAATATACCTTATTCAGAAAATACAGATTTACAAGTACATTAAACCTTATTTTTTAGCAAAAAGTCTGTCAGGGATTTCATCTGTTGATGTATTACAGTGGCAGAATTCTTTGCTTACGCTTCGTGACGATGATGGCAAATCCGTTATTTTTTTTTCAGAGGGTACTCTTTATGCTGATGCTCCGGCGGCATAAGAAACTGCAGCTTGATAAAAGATACTTCAAGCTGAGTATGCACACACATCAGAAAAAGTTCAAAAAGAAAAAGCTGTCTGTAAGCGAACAGCTTGAAAAATACAAAAGCAATCCAATCTACGAGGGCAACATTCCTTATAGCAGGCTGATACATTCTCAAGGAGAAAACTGCGTAGTAAGATTTGACCTTTCAGCAATACCAAAGCTTTACGCTTATACGTTGTTTTTTTCTGCGAAGTTATTTGATGATTACGCACTGGTTACGATCAAAGAAAAAGACAGAAATATGTTTTTAAAGGCGGTACATTTATCAGATGATTCCATTATCGACAGACATACACGATTGTATTTGCCTGATGTCAAATACGATGAAATGAAAAAGCGAGCGGAGTTTCTTGGCGTGGAAGTTGAATTTCTGGTGATAGCTGAAAAAGATATTGATAAGCTCACGAAAGAAAAAGACCGCTATGTTGCATTTGCACCGGAGAATGGAAAAGTCAAATTGGCTTTCCTTCCGCAGAATAAGGACTATGTGCTACACTGCCTTTATCCTGACAAGCACCAATCCGAGAGTGATGATCTGTTTTCTGTAACAAGAAATTCAAAGGTCAATACAAGGCTGAAATCAGAAGCCCTGCTCAACGGAAAACAGATGCGTTACAGAACGCTGACAAGGGTTGAAGTTGAGGAGCTTCATAAACAAACCGGCGGTCAGGAAATGTTCGCGATATTCAGCAAAAGTGAAAACGGAGGGGAAGAATAATACAATGTGGCATACAAAGAAGATGATGAAAAGAAGATAGAGGGCATAATAGGCACACAAAGCAAGCCGAGATTCAGAAGATAGAATATTTGCATATGTGGGACTTCAAGTCCCAGATGATGAAGCTTACCTAACGGTTACGGGGAGAAATGGAGATAATATGAAAACTTGG
>JAHKXX010000026.1 GCA_020627425.1 bacterium | reverse complement strand
AACCGCTACGAAAATCGGATTACTTTTAATATTCATTTTTCGTCCTCCTTGTTATTGACCTGTCAGTGTAGGCTTTGGTATTCTTGCTGCGTCCTATGGTGCTGTGGGATTATCCTTTGCTTCAAAAAAGCGCCATAACTCAGAGTTTTTTAAAACACACATTAATATATGCTTATATTGTGTTACTCTGTCGCCGACAAAAGTTTTCTTCGTCTGAATGCTCTTATACTAACTATAATGCTGTATATTCCGAAAACGAGAACAACGGCTCCGATAATATCATTGAGAAGGTGATCACTGTTTGAATACGGCACACGACAGTCATACGGGCTCGTAGGATCTATATACACCTTTACGGGTGAGCCTTTTGTCAGTGATGCCGCACCCGAGCCGTAGTCGTTTATTTTTATACTGTTATAGTGAACATTGTTGTAGTCATAGCTGACATAAACAGTAAAAAACGTACGGCGTTGAGTTCTTTTGCCTGTTGTGTAAGAGGTCACTCTCTCGGTGACAGCGCTTATTTCCACAGCATTATTCATAAAGGAAGCATTGTCTATTCTCCGGGATATGCCTATGGATAACATAACAACACCAACGACAAGAATTATCACTGACAGAATCATAGCAATTACCGAGCCTGCGCTTGTCTTTTTCACAGCTGATCCTCCTGAAAGGGTGGTGTAGTATCTGCCGGTGTATTATCTGCCGTTTAGAGTATCGGCAATAAACTTTCTTTTCTTCTTCGGCTTTTCGGGCTTCAGCTTTTTACCTCGCAGCCTTCTTGCCTCATCGGCGATTTTTCTGTTGCTCTTTTCAAACTCGGAAACAAGCATTTTATACTTTTCGTCATCATCAACGGCATTGAAAAGAAGATAGGTGATTATGCCCTTTACATCAAGGTCGCCATTATCATACATGGTAGCAAAGTTTTTTGACATTTTTTCGAGTGTATTTTTATTTGCCTTTTTTACATAGTCACGAAAGCGCGGAACTATTTTTTCCTCTGCAAATGTAACGCCTCTGAAGTTTTCATAATGAGCCTTTTCATAAGCTATTTCATCGCGCAGCTCGGGAAAATAAGCAACCATTCTGTTTGCAAAGAACAGAGGGTCGTTGTTTCCCTCGCCTTCCTTTTTGGTTTTTTTCTGTTTCTGGCGGACTTCTATCTGCTTAGGACCTCTTATAGTTTCCGCAAAGTCCTCACCGATATTTGTTGCTTCCTTTACATTATCTGCAACGGGGTCAAAAAGCCATGTTGCTACTGTTTTCCACGAGTTATCCGGTTCGCCGTCGACCATAGCGCAGTTTCTCAGTACAACGCGCATATTATCCTTATAATATACTACGCTATATGCGACTTCGCCCGTATATAGAACTGTCAGCTCATTATCCCCGGCAGCAACGTCCTGTTTTGTATATCCGTTACCAAGGAGCACCTCGTCAACCTTTGACGTGATTATTTCAAAAGCTCTTTCTATTTCCATAAATACCTCTCCGTCTTTTTATTTCAGACCTGTCCGATAACCTTCAAAACGCCGTCTGAACGGTTCTTTTTCCGCCATACTTAGCCAATTTTTCTTGAAATACACAAAGTATTCCTGCGAAAAATTGTCGTCGTCTGACGAAAAAATACCTCGTCCATCCGACATTTTTCCGGTTACCGAACAGGTCTATTATCAGCCATACGGTGCTATCCTCTGCACCTTTCACCCCATTATACCAACAAACCCCCCTCCCGTCAAGCGGAGTGCCTGCGGCGGAGTGCCTCCGGCGCGTGCTCGCGCTGAGCAATTCGCGCACTCTGATTGATGTTACCACCTACCTATCGGCACGCGTACGAGCGGGGTTT
>JAHKXX010000230.1 GCA_020627425.1 bacterium | reverse complement strand
TCCTATGTTACAATAAGTTAAACATCGTAAAATAAGCGAAATCTATGATTTCTTCAAGGGGAGGCTTTGCACTGAGAGTGGTGATAGACCTCGCACGGCAGAACAGCGACGGATATGTTCCGCTGAAAGAGATCGTCGAGCGGAAAAATATATCAAAAAACATCTTGACTATGCCAAGGAGTTTGTAAGTGTAAATCTCCTCAAAGGAATATCCCGTAGGCGAGATTCCGGATGTTAGGTAAAACTCGATGGCGGTTGTGCCCTGCCATGAAAACGGCGCAGAGGTTTGTCCGCGTGCCGCCGACGGTGACGCCCTTCCTGTGTGGTCGGAGTTGAATCAGCTCATTCATAGTTTTCTATATTCCGGAAAGTTATTTGATTTATAGTAAAAAACAGCCCTCTTTCTCAAATTTACCTGAGAAAGAGGGCTTTACTTATGAAATGATTTAATTAATCTGCAAAAAGAGGGGTGGAGAGGTAGCGGTCGCCTGTATCAGGGAGAATGACTACAATGGTCTTGCCCTTGTTTTCGGGACGTTTGGCAAGCTCGATCGCCGCCCATGTAGCAGCGCCCGATGAAATGCCGACCAGTACGCCTTCGCTTCTGCCGATCAGCTTGCCTGTTGCGAATGCGTTCTCATTAGATACGGTGATGATCTCGTCATATACATCGGTATTCAGAACATCGGGAACGAAGCCTGCGCCGATACCCTGAATTTTGTGAGCGCCTGCAGTGCCCTTTGAAAGAACAGGAGAGGTTTCAGGCTCAACAGCCACAACCTTTACGTCGGGGTTCTGTGATTTCAGATATTCGCCTACACCTGTTATGGTGCCGCCTGTACCTACACCGGCTACAAGGAAATCTACCTCGCCGTCGGTGTCTTCCCAGATCTCGGGACCCGTTGTCGCCTTATGAACGGCAGGATTCGCAGGATTGACAAACTGACCGGGGATAAAGCTGTTCTCGATTTCCTTTGAAAGCTCTTCAGCCTTGGCTATCGCGCCCTTCATACCCTTTGCGCCGTCGGTGAGTACAAGCTCAGCACCATATGCCTTCATCAGTTGGCGGCGCTCAACGCTCATCGTCTCAGGCATGGTGATGATCAGTCTGTAACCCTTTGCCGCTGCGACTGAAGCGAGTCCGATACCGGTATTGCCCGAGGTCGGCTCAATCAAAACGCTGCCGGGTTTTAATAGCCCCTTGCTCTCGGCGTCCTCGATCATCGCCTTTGCAATCCTGTCCTTAACGCTGCCTGCGGGATTGAAGTACTCAAGTTTTGCTACAAGCTTAGCCTCTAAGCCGAGTTTCTTTTCAATGTGTGTCAGTTCAAGTAAGGGAGTCTTGCCTATCAATTGGTCTGCTGTCTGATAAATTTTACTCATAGTAATTACCTCCATAATTAAAACCTACAAAAGAAGTATGTTAGTGGAATGGATATATCATACACCTCTTTATTGTATTTGTCAATAGAAAATTTAAAAAAATTATTGAAATCATATCAACATACTGTTATAATGGGAAAAACGGAGGCGAGAAAGATGTTGATTTCAACAAAAGGACGCTATGCACTTCGTATCCTGATCGATATGGCGGAGCATAACGGAAACGACTATATTAAATTGAAGGATATCGCCGAGCGTCAGGAGATTTCCGAAAAATACCTGGAAAGTATTGTCAGACAGCTTGCTATGCGTAATATTGTTGTCGGTCTGCGCGGAAAGGGCGGAGGCTACAAATTAGCAAAGGCGCCTGACGAGATCATAGTCGGCGAAGTGCTGCGTTTTATGGAGGGCAGTCTTGCGCCTGTTGCCTGTCTGGAAGAAAACAGCGAAAACTGTCCGCAAGCCTCGGAGTGCAGGACGCTTGAATTCTGGCGTGGTCTTAACGAAACTATCCGGCGATACACTGACGGCTTTACTGTTGCAGATTTAATGCGCACGGACAATGCGGGTTTTGATTATATTATTTAGGATGATATGAGATGACAATTCAGCAACTGAGATATGCCATTGTTATCTGCGACGAAGGCTCACTGAACAGGGCTTCGGAACAGCTGTATATCGCGCAGCCGTCTTTGACAAGTGCAATACAGGAGCTTGAGAAGGAGCTTGGCATTACGATATTCAACCGAAGCGGCAGGGGAGTAACGCCGACAAACGATGGCTTGGAGTTTATACGTTACGCGCGAGAGGTGCTTTCGCAGTATGATAATTTGCTTGAAAAATACGGCAAAAACGGAAATCTGAAAAAGAAGTTCGGCATCTCCACCCAGCACTATTCCTTTGCTGTAAAGAGCTTTGTGGAAATGGTGAAGCACTTCGGAACCGACGACTATGAATTTGCTATACGCGAAACCCGCACTCGCAATGTGATTGATGACGTTGCGTCAGGCAAGAGTGAAATAGGTATCATATATTTAAATGATTTCAACCGCAAGCCGCTCGAAAAGCTGCTGAGATCCAACAGCCTGACCTTCACGCCGTTGACGGAATGCAGCGCATATGTATACCTATGGAAGGGGCATCCGCTTGCAAACAGAGATTCCGTCAGATTTGAGGATTTGAAGGAATACCCCTGCCTTTCCTTTGAGCAGGGCGACAAGGGTTCGTTTTACTACGCTGAGGAGATACTCAGTACAAGTGAATACCCAAAGACGATAAAGGCGACCGACAGGGCGACCATGCTCAACCTGATGATTGGGCTGAACGGCTATACCCTTTGCTCGGGCGTCATCAGCGAGGAACTAAACGGCTCGGATTATCTTGCCGTGCCGTTCATACCCGATGACGATACCGTTGCCGGAAATATGGTGATAGGATACATTTCAAAGAAGAATCTGCTTTTAAGCCATATCGCACAGCTGTATGTGAATGAGCTGGATAATTACCTTCGCAGTTATCAGGAAAACCATAGCTGATCTCCCGTTTTTTGTGTGTTGAAAATGACTCTCCAAAGCGTTATGATAATACCGCGTTAACGCAAAAAACACTTTGGAGGTATTAATTTGAAACATATATTAAGAATATTTGCTGCCTCAATGGCAGCTTTGACAATTATATCTTGTTCATTGGTGGCTGCCGATGCGCCAGAGGCGAAGTCCTGTCCGTAGATAAAAGTGATATGTAAGGACGAAAGTTGCGGCGACATTGATTCACTTTTTGGTGAACGCTGAATAAAGCGTCTTATACTGATCTAAAAGACACATGGCAAAGCCTGTTCACAAAGCAAACGGATTGTACTACCATTACAAAAATTTCAAACATTTTTTGAAAAAAGTATTCCGTTTTTAGCCTCATGGTGATATAATTATAGTGCCCTATAATATAATCCGGAAAGGAAGAACAAAATGAAAAGATCACTCAAAACGATTAGTGTCATTCTTTCATCGGCATTGATCATGTCGGCAGCGGCAACCACGACTGTTTTTGCTGCAGAAACTGACGCTATCGAAAAGCGCGAACTGACTGCTTATCTTTTTAACATGGAGGACACTAAAACAATAGAGTGTATCTTCACTTCGGCACTGCCTGAGGTTCCCTATATTGAGGTGTCCGATTATGTAGGC
>JAHKXX010000229.1 GCA_020627425.1 bacterium | reverse complement strand
CCGATGATAGTATGCAGCTCGTCAATGAACAGGATTACATTGCCGGACTTTTTGACCTCATCTATGGCACCGCTTATTCTGTCCTCGAAGTCGCCGCGATATTTGGTACCGGCTATCATACCGGTGAGGTCGAGTGATACTATTTTTTTGTCCTTAAGCGGCTCGGGAACGTCACCGGATATGATCTTCAGTGCAAGTCCCTCTGCCACTGCGGTCTTGCCGACGCCCGGCTCACCGATAAGACACGGGTTGTTTTTGGTTCTGCGCGAGAGTATCTGTATTACTCTTTCTATTTCCTTCTGTCTGCCTATTACAGGGTCTATAGCGCCCTGCTTTGCAGCCTCGGTCAGATCCCTGCCGTATTTTTTCAGAATACCGGAGCCTTGCCCTCCGCCGGCGCTCTGCTCATCTGCAGCGGGTGCGCCCTCACTGTCAATGCTTGTTCCGAGTACCTCATTCAGAGCCGCCTCAAGGTCGGACGGCTTTACATTCATTTCCTGCAAAAAACGGACTGCATAGCTTTCGCCATCCATCAGTACAGCTATAAGTATATGCTCGGTACCTACATAGTTGTTTCCCATACGCGCTGCCTGAAGAGCCGAGGTCTGCAAAACACGCTTTGTTCTGGGTGTAAAATCCTCCGGAGTAAGCTTTGTAAAGTCTCCGGTACCGATCTCCGTTTTTATCAGGTCTTCAAGAACCCGGTCGGTTGCTCCGCATTTATTCAGTATAGCGCAGGCTGCACAGTCAGTGACCTTTAACAGTCCGAGAAGTATATGCTCAGAGCCGACATAGGTATGCCCCATTTTCTCTGCCGCACCCAGAGCATTATTTATTGCGCTGTTTGCTTTCTCTGTAAATCCGTTAAACTTATACATAATCCGTCCTCCTTAGTTTTCTGTTTATCTTATTTTTCGCTCTGTTACTGCAAACGCCTGTTTGCCGGTATTTTTTTCTGGAGCAATGCGCTCCTTACAAGCTCGGCGCGAATCTGATCCCTTTCCTGAGGAGCCAGCTTTTTGCCGATGTTTTTCATAAGGGTAGCCGGCTGTATCTCTACAAAAAGGCTGTTTATGGTTTCAAGATCAACGTCCTCGAAGAGTCCCGACTCTACTCCGAGACGAAGGTTAGAGAGAAGCCTCATACATTCATCACCGCTTAATAGCTTTGCATAGTGCAGAATAGCATATGAGCGGTATACTCTGTCGATGATACTTATGTTTTTTATTATTGCAGCCCTTGCGGCGCGCTCCTGTGTAATGAGCTGGTTTGCAATATCACGAAGATTATTTATAGCCTCCTGCTCGGAAATGCCGAGGGTAACCTGATTTGACAGCTGGTATATAGATCCGCCCGGCTCCGTACCCTCGCCGTACATTCCCCGGATAACAAGACCGAGTTTTGACAGAGATGAGGCTATCCTGCCCATAGAGCCGCTTTCCTGCAGAGCCGGCAGATGCATCATCAGAGACGCTCTCATTCCGGTACCGATATTTGTCGGACACTGTGTAAGGTAGCCGAGCTTGTCATTAAAAGCAAAATTAAGCTGCTCATCAAGCAACGTGTCTATCTTGTCGGCGAGATCATAGGCTGCGTCCAGCTCCATATCGGGCTTGAGTACCTGTATACGGATATGATCCTCCTCGTTTATCATAATACTTACCGATTCGTCATCAAGCAGCAGCAGCCCTCTGCCCTGCCGGTCTGAGATAAATTCGGGGCTTACCAGATGGCGCTCTACGAGAGACACCGCCTCTTCCTGTGTCAGTTCTGACATCTGGATATATCTGAACCTGTCCGATATAGCCGAATGATCCTCCAGCACGGCGTCCTTTACTATTGCAGCGACCTTTACCTTTTTATCGTTTGAAAGCCTGCACGGAAAAGGATAATCACGCAGGTTTCTTGCAAAGCGTATTCTCGTGCTTATCACAACATCACTTACGTTTTTCAGTGAATCGTTCTTCTTTTCTGTCATAATGATCATTCCTTTCCATGTACAGAGTTTTGTTCAAGCTCTTTTATTCTGTCACGCAGTTCGGCTGCCTTCTCAAATTCCTGCTCCTTGATAGCCTTTTCAAGCTGAAGCTTGTACTTTGATATTTCGTTACGAAGTCTTACCTCTGTGCCGGCTGAATGTGCAAGCTTCCCCGTGTGAGAGGTTCTGCCGTGTATCCTCTGTATTGACGGCATAAGCTCCTCGTAGAAGGTCTCGTAGCAGTTTGCACAGCCGACCTTTCCGGACTTTGCTATATCCTCAAAGCTGCTGCCGCACTGCTTACATCTTTTTGCGTTGGACTCAGTTGTAAAGCCGTCCATAAAACTGCCGAACAGCTTGTCAAAGTCAAAGCCGAGATTGTTAAAAAACGAGCCGTAGCCAAGCTTTTTTGCACATTCGGGGCAAAGGTTGAATTCCTTCAGCTCTCCGTTCATTATTGTCTTGATGTGGGTCGTCGCCTGTCTTTTTTCGCATGATTCACATAACATAAAAATAACCTCCTCTTAATGATGTTCATCCAGTAAAATTACCGTTATAAGCATATTCTTCATAAGCATTGCGCGCAACTTATCTCTTTTATCCTGCGGTACACTCGTATAAGCCTTATCGGACAGCGCACTCATAATAAGCGCGTAATCGTATCGGGTGATCATATTTCGCTGAGCCATATTGCTGAGTATAGTATCTGCTGTACAGAGACTTATACTCTCACCGATAGAATTTACTATGTGCATTATTGCTACCCTGCGGTCTGTCGTTACACGCGTTATCCGGATATAACCGCCGCCGCCACGCCTGCTCTCTACAATATACCCCTGTTCGGGCGTGAAACGTGACGTAATAACGTAGTTTATCTGACTCGGAACACAGCCCAGAAGGGTCGCAAGCTCGTTTCGCTGTATTTCGGCATTACCGTCACACTCGTCAAGCATTCGAGAGATATATTGCGCTACCAGATCGCTCATCTTCATTCTATCACCTCCGGTACTTTGACTTTCTCTGACCTTATGGTTTCAGTATATACTTAAAGTCAGAAAAGGTCAAAGTCAAATAAAGTCAATAATAAACTGTTTCAAATGTGTTTTCTCTTGTATTCTCTCGTTTTCTTGTTATTGCTAATTATTTCAAAAATTTTAAAAAAATAAAAAACCGCAGAAAACTGCGGTCAGTTGGTCTAAAATATATTCGTAAGGTTCAGATGAATTCCGGATAATTAAGTTGTGCGATACACCAGGCAGAAAAGATAAACAATGCCTCCACTCTGAACCGGTACCTGAAGTGCAGACTTCGGGCGAACCCGCCATGCGGTCATACTGTGCTTATATCAAAATTTGGTATATATTCTTTTTTTGCCGAGGAAAGCTCTTGTACATAGCCTTCAAGGTCAAGCTGTTCGAGAAGGTCATAAACCTTCTGATATTCGCGCCTTGTGATTCGTCTGTTTATTTCGGGATATTTTTCCGACAAGCCAAAGGGTACATACTGAGCCATAAGACTGACAAGTATTTTTTTGCCGTATCTGTCCGACAGGTAGCCGAGCACCTCGGCGGAATTCTTTGTATTCGATGGCAATATAAGATGTCGGACGACTGTTCCGCGAAGCAGCAGACCCTTTTCGTCAAACACAGGCACTCCGGTCTGACGCACCATTTCATCTATTGCAGGAGCTGCAAAGTCAAAATAATCACTTGCTCCGGAATATTTTTTTGACAGCTCTCCCCTGATATATTTCAGGTCGGGCAGATAAATGTCCACTATCCCCTCAAGCCTTTTTATTGTATCCGCCTTTTCATAGCCGCCGGTATTATAAACCACGGGTATACAGGGCTTGTACCTTTCAAAGCATTGTATTATCGCTTCAATATACGGCGTAGGACTGACAAGATTGATATTATGTACTCCGCTTTGTTCAAGACGTTTTACAAGCTCACACATATCGTTGACGGTGACGGTTTTTCCGTAGCCGTTATGGCTTATTTTTTCGTTCTGGCAAAAAACGCAGCTCAACACACAGCCCGAAAAAAAGATCGTTCCGGAGCCTGATGTACCGCTGATACACGGCTCTTCCCACATATGCGCATGTGCGTGCGCTATTTTTGGCAGAGTACCGGCTTTGCAGTAGCCCTTGCCCGTCTGTTTGTTTCTTTCTGCGCCGCAGTTTCTCGGACACAGTGTACAAATATAGCTCATTGATTTGTTCACCTTTAAATATAACAAACGCTGTACCGGTATACGATACAGCGTTTGCCTTAATAGCAGTATATCAGTCCTCTGTCTCTACAGGCTTGCCGTAGTAAGCCTTCAGGAACATAGCCTTTATTTCCTTGATAAGCGGATATCTGGGGTTAGCACCTGTACACTGGTCGTCAAAAGCCTTTTCTGCCATATCGTCCAGAGTAGCAAGGAAGTCCTCTTCACTGACACCGTAATCGGCTATTGTTTTCTTTATGCCTACTCTTTCCTTCAGCTTCTCTATTTCGGTGATAAACATATCGAGCGTCTCGTTGTCGTCCTTGCCGCATATACCGAGGAATCGCGCACACTCGCAATATCTCTCCAGTGTATGAGGATACTGATACTGAGAGAAGGTACCCATCTTGGTCGGTACAGGATCGGCGTTAAAGCGCATAACATCGGTTATGAGCAGTGCGTTTGCAATACCGTGAGGAATATGATGATATGCACCGAGCTTGTGAGCCATAGAATGACAAACACCGAGGAATGCATTAGCAAAAGCCATACCTGCCATAGTAGAGGCAGTAGCCATTTTTTCTCTTGCTATCGGGTCGTTTGCACCGTTTTCGTATGCCGAGGGCAGATAGTCAAATATGCTCTTCATTGCCTGAAGTGCAAGTCCGTCGGTATACTCTGTAGCCATAATGGAAGCGTAAGCCTCCAATGCGTGAGTCAGCGCATCTATACCCGAGGCACTGGTAAGTCCCTTCGGCTGATTCATCATATTGTCGACATCTATAATAGCCATATTGGGAAGAAGCTGATAATCGGCGAGCGGATACTTTACAGATGTCTTTTCATCAGTGATAACGGCAAAGGGAGTAACCTCTGAGCCTGTACCGGATGAAGTAGGAATAGCAACAAAGTATGCCTTCTCTCCCATTGTCGGGAAGGTATATATTCTCTTCCTTATATCCATAAAGCGCATAGCCATATCCTGGAAATCAGCCTCGGGGTGCTCATAGAGTACCCACATTATCTTGCCGGCGTCCATAGCAGAGCCGCCGCCGAGAGCGATTATTACATCAGGCTCAAACTGACGCATAGCCTCGGCTCCCTCTATTGCCGAAGCAAGCGTCGGGTCGGGCTGAACATGATAGAAGCAGGTGTGCTGTATGTCAAGCTCGTTAAGCTTATCTTCGATCGGCTTTACATAGCCGTTTTTATACAGGAACGAGTCTGTTACGATAAATGCCTTTTTCTTGTGCATGATCGTTCCCAGCTCGTCAAGAGCAACGGGCATACAGCCCTTTTTGAAATAAACCTTTTCGGGTGCTCTGAACCAAAGCATATTCTCTCTCCTCTCGGCAACATTCTTTATATTGAGCAAATGCTTTATTGTTACGTTCTCTGAAACGGAGTTGCCGCCCCATGAGCCGCAGCCGAGGGTGAGTGACGGGTTCAGCTTGAAGTTATACAGATCGCCGATACCGCCGTGTGAGGACGGAGTATTGATAAGGATACGACCTGCCTTCATAGCGTTATAATGCTTTTCTATTTTCTCCTTCTGAGAGGGGTGTATATACAGAGAAGCCGTATGACCGTAGCCGCCGTCGGCAACGAGTCTTTCTGCCTTTTCGATCGCCTCGTCAAAGTCATTTGCCTTGTACATAGCGAGTACGGGGCTCAGCTTTTCGTGAGCAAACTCCTCGCTGATGTCTACGGACTCTACTTCGCCGATGAGCACCTTTGTTTTTTTCGGAACCTCTACCCCTGCAAGAGAAGCGATAGTATAAGCGCTCTGACCTACTATCTTTGCGTTTAGTCCGCCGTTTATTATTATCGTGTGTCTTACTTTGTCAATCTCATCACCGCGAAGGAAATAGCAGCCTCTTGCGGCAAATTCCTTCTTTACCTCATCATAGATATCGGCAAGAACAGTTACACTCTGCTCGGACGCACAGATCATACCGTTATCAAAGGTCTTTGAGTGTATTATAGAGTTTACGGCAAGCTTTATATCGGCTGTACTGTCGATTATAACAGGTGTATTGCCGGCGCCGACACCAAGAGCAGGCTTTCCTGATGAATAGGCTGCCTTTACCATACCGGGACCGCCGGTGGCGAGTATTGTATCGACGCTTCTCATAAGCTCGTTTGTAAGCTCCAGCGACGGAGCGTCTATCCAGGCGATTATATCCTTTGGTGCGCCTGCCTTTACCGCAGCATCAAGGACTACCTTTGCAGCCGCGATAGTAGACTTCTTTGCACGCGGATGGGGACTGATTATAATTGCGTTTCTGGTCTTAAGACAGATAAGCGCTTTAAAAATAGCCGTAGATGTGGGGTTGGTAGTAGGAATAACCGCACCGATAACCCCGAGCGGCTCTGCTATCTTTTTAAGACCATATGCCTCATCATACTCAAGCACACCGCAGGTCTTTTCATTTTTATATTTGTTATATATATACTCGGACGCATAGTGGTTCTTGATGACCTTGTCCTCTACGACGCCCATACCCGTTTCCTCTACTGCCATCTTTGCCAGCGGTATCCTCTGCATATTTGCAGCAACAGCCGCAGCCTTAAAGATCTTATCCACCTGCTCCTGAGTATACAGAGAGAACTCCTTTTGTGCTCTTCTTACTCTTGCGAGCATAGCCTTGAAGCTGCCAAGGTCGTTGACAACAGGTGCCTGCTCAACTTCTTTTTCAGTGTTAGCCATGATCCTTATCCTCCGTAAACATTGTAATTAATGCATTTATCGCAAAGCCCATTACGGGTTACAGATATATTATAATAGATTGTTAAAAAGTTGTCAATATCTATTTTTCGGTCATATATTTCATAATAACAATATTTTCGTAATTTTATTTTTTACAGATAATACTTTTAAATATATTTTACAAAAAACGGTATATTATTTGTATATTTTCTCCCCGAGGATAAAAATCAAAGGTTATTTCTGATAATTATTACTTATTTTTTATGTTATTTTTAGATGTATTAACAATTTTTTATAATTAATTATTAAAATCTTTGCTCAGGGCAAGCAAATAGATTTTTGGTTGAAATCTCTATTTTAACAGTATATAATAAATATGAAAATTTGTTCACAGCACCACAGCTGTATTATAACAGGAGGAAAACAATGGACAGAGAAAAGGTAATAATCAAAACAAGTGTTATCGGCATTGCGGCAAATATTTTTTTGGTAATATTTAAAGCAGCTGTAGGAATAATGTCAAATTCAATTGCAATTATTCTTGACGCGGTAAACAACCTGAGCGACGCGTTGTCCTCGGTCATAACTATTATCGGCACCAAGCTTGCCGGAAAGGCTCCCAACAAAAAGCATCCCCTCGGATACGGAAGGATCGAATACCTGACAGCAATGATAATTGCAGGAATAGTGCTTTATGCCGGTATAACCTCTCTGACGGAGTCAGTTAAAAAAATATTGGCTCCGGAGCAGGCAAACTATTCCGTTGCAACGCTGATAATCATCGGCGCGGCTGTTTTAGTAAAGCTTGTACTGGGAAAGTATGTAAAGTCTGTCGGGAAAAAAGTAAACAGCTCGGCTCTTGTCGCTTCCGGCTCGGACGCACTGTTTGACGCTGTTCTTTCTGCATCGGTTCTGGCTTCGGCGCTTATCTTTTTCTTTTTCGGGATAAGCCTTGAGGCTTGGGTAGGTCTGCTGATCTCCGCTTTCATCATAAAAGCCGGCATAGAAATGATGATAGAAACGCTTAACGATATTCTGGGCAAACGCACCGATCCGGAGCTTGCAAAAGCACTGAAAAAAACCATCTGTGAGGACAAGGATGTACACGGAGCGTTTGATCTGTTCCTTTATAACTACGGTCCCGATAAGGAGTACGGCTCGGTACATGTAGAGGTCTATGATACTATGACTGCAAACGATATAGACGCTATGAACAGGCGAATACAGGCTTGTGTTTATCATAAGCACGGAGTAATACTTACCGGTATAGGCATTTATTCAATAAATACGACCGACGACGAAGCCGGAAAAATGAGAAAAGCTATTCTCGAAAAGGTAATGGCTCATGATTACTCTATGCAGTTTCACGGGTTCTATGTGGACCTGAAAAAGAAGATCGTCACCTTTGATGTTGTTCTGTCCTTTGAATGTGACAGAGAAGCAGCTATAAAGGAGATATACGACGAGGTAAAGGAGCTTTACCCGGATTTTGAAATACTCGTTCAGCCGGATATAGATATATCGGAGTAAGGGACATTTACCGGGCTGTTCTTGTCGGGCAGCATACATATACTAAAGTAAAGAAAACAAAATCACACATCACCAAACGGGCTTGTCAGTGCAAGCCCGTTTTCTGTTTTATCTGCTGATGTATTATAAAAGCTCTGCCCGGGGTTGGCAACGCTTGCGAGTGGTTATATTACTCTCAGAATCACTTGTCACATTTTTTGTAATTTATACAAAAGTGAGTATGAAATGATATTATTTTACATTTTTTTGTCAATTGAAGTTCACAAAGATCAATAGTATAATTTAAACGTTGTAAATAAAATCAAACGATGATCAGAGGAGACAATATGAAAAAAATAATAATTCCCATTGTTGCCATTGTTTTAATTGCCGCCGTTATTTTCGGAATAATAAACTTCATTATTCCGATAGATGCAGAGATCACGGCAATATCCTACATCAGAATGAGCAACAATCCCGACAAAAAAAGCAATATTAGCTTAGAGGATTACTTTAAAAGATTCTCCGACAACTTTAATAGCTCCGTTAAAAACGATTCAATTTCAGGCCAGCTTCTTACCGACTATGAGCAGCTGCCCTCGGACGATCCTTATGATTATATAGAGATCAAATACTATATTAATGTGAACAATAAAAGCCTATTTGATATAAACGGCGGAAATATTCTGTTTAATGATATAAACGACGAAACGAAGTTCTT
>JAHKXX010000228.1 GCA_020627425.1 bacterium | reverse complement strand
TAGCCGCGTTCCTCAAGAATGTTTAAATGATAATGGACCGTAGAGGTAGATCGTAGTCCCGTAGCAGAGCATATCTCCCTTATGGAAGGTACACTTCCCTCGGACATTCTCTCTTTGATAAAGTCAAGTATCTTTTCCTGTGTTTTACTCAGCTTATTCATAACCGCACTCCCCCAACATGGTTAGAATATTTTTTCTATTATTATACCATAATTTTTTCTTTTTACAACAAATTTTCGAATATATTTTTTATATTTGGTTGTTTTACCAATGAAAATGGTTTAGAATATATTTAAATGGTCATTTTAAAAGGAAAACGGAGGCTGAAAAATGGATGTAATAGATTGTCATGCTCATATTTATAACGATAGGCTCGCTTCAAGAGCCGTAAAGGGCGTTGGAGATTTTTATGAAGTTGAGATGAATTGCAAAGGTATTGTCGGGGAACTTGAAAATATTGCCGACAGCTCTACAATAAAAAAATTTGTCGTGAATGTCGTGGCACTAAAGCCCAAAAATGTAAAGAAGCTGAACGACTTTGCAGCAAAGCAGTGCTCCGAGCACAGCAATTTTACAGGTCTTGGTACCCTGCACCCGGATATGGAAAACATAGACGAGGAAATAGAGCGGATAATATCGCTCGGGCTGCACGGGATAAAGCTGCATCCTGATACACAGGGCTTTGATGCTGACTGTAAAAGGGCTATGGCTATTTATGAGCGCATCGAGGGCAGACTTCCTCTTCTGATACACTGCGGCGATCACCGGTATGATCATTCACATCCGAGAAGAATAGCGAATATTATAGACGCGTTTCCAAAACTTACTCTGGTTGCGGCACACTTCGGAGGGTGGTCAATATTCGATGAGGCTGTTCCCTATATGAAAGACAGAAATTGTTATATGGATATTTCCAGTTCTATGCCATTTATAGGGAAAGAAAAGGTATATTCGTACATCAGGCTTTACGGAGCCGACAGACTTATGTTCGGGTCGGATTTTCCTATGTGGGATCCCATAAAGGAATATGAGGCTTTTATGACCTTTGATCTGTCGCGTGAAGAACAGGAAAAAATACTTTTCGCTAATGCAGCAAGGGTGTTTGACATTAAATAAATGAAACTTGTTTTTTTATAATATAATTATAATTTATATCGCAGAAATAAGATTTCTTATTATTTAATTGATTATAGTTGCATTATATTAAAAAATATGTTAAAATATGGTTGTGATGATTATTGAAAAGCATTGTTTTTGATCAGTCGCTTACGCACCGAAACAGAAAGCATAAAATACACTCGATATAAACCGGTCGGTTTATCGGAGGATCATGTATAATGGATATGGAGCAGAAGATCACAAAAATACTAAAAAAGAATAAAATCGAGCAGGAAGAGATCATGTATATCCGTCACATGGATAGTCATACCTATATCTATACCGCCGATCAGAGAGAAACCTCTACATATATACCGCTGAAGCATATATATGCCGTCCTTCCTAAGGATAACTTCATAAACATACAGAAGGGCGTGGTAGTGTCCGTAAAGTTTATTGCAAATATAGACAACAGCGGTATGTACACCATGGCAGACGGCACTGTATTCAAGGGACGCTCTCGTATGCCGTCACAGCACAGGAAGGTAAAAAAGTCGCTGGAGGCAAGCTATGCAAAACACTCTGTACCGGCAGAACCGCTGAGTCTGATAGAATGTTGCAGGATACACGACAATTCACCCGTTGCCTTTTGTATTATCCAGCTTGTATTTAATGATGACGGACACGGAGTAGACTTCATAGTACGTTACTGCAACAAACAGATGGAGATCATAGAAGGCATTGAAGCCGAAAAAATGCTGAACCGCTCGTTCTACGAAGTTTTTCAAAACAGTGACAAAAAATGGATAGTCCAGCACTCGGACGTAGCGCTGAACGGTACGGTGCGCCGGATAAAGAGCTATAGCACCGTTGTAGGGAAAAATCTTGATATTATCTGCTATCAACCTGAGCCGGGCTACTGTGCCTGCTTTATAAAGGAAGCTGAATAAAAAATGCGAACCCGCAAAAAGCGAGTCCGCATTTTTTAGTATTTAATCAACGATCTATAAAAAAATTGGGGTGCAGGGGTGCCGTGCACCCTTGCCGGCAATGTAGTCATCTTAAGGTTTCAGGTTCGCTGCCTTACGGCAGCGAGGCACATTTTGTCTTGGCAGCTACAAGGGGAAGCCCTCTTTCCCAGGGCTTCCCCTCTCAAAAAACAGTCCACCGGACTGTTTTTTGATTCACCCCTTGCGGAGGGAT
>JAHKXX010000227.1 GCA_020627425.1 bacterium | reverse complement strand
GCACAGGAAGCCTGCGCCGTCACACCACGGGTCTACCCTCAACTCGCCGCGCAGGCCGTGAGTTCCGACTATTTTTCCGATTTCCAAAAATTGCTTTTTCATAAATATGAACTCCCCTGTTGTAAGAAAAGGGGAACTCAGAAACGAGTTCCCCGAAATTATCAGATCTTGCCGGTATTTCCGCATAAGACTGCTACGCGGAAATAAACTCTGCTGACGGAGCCTGATCAAAAAAATCAGCCGTCGATCTCTACCTGTACCTTTTCGTTGTTTCTTGCTGCAGCAGCACGCATAACAGTACGTATAGCCTTTGCTATTCTGCCCTGCTTGCCTATTACACGACCCATATCGCCCTCATCAACGCTCAGGTGGTATACTACTATACCCTCCTCGTTAGGCTCGTCTGCTGTAACTGTTATAGCCTCGGGCTTCTCTACAAGACCCGATACTATGGAAATAAGTAATTCTTTCATTGTGTCCTCCGTGATATTCTCTGAAAATGTTAATTAGTGTATTGTAAGTATTTTGCTTATCAGATAATGTTGTTTTTCTTCATAAGAGTCTTAACAGTATCTGTCGGCTGTGCTCCCTTTGCTATCCAGCTCTTTGCCTTCTCAACGTCAAGCTTGAACTCTGACGGATCCGCAAGCGGATTATAAGTACCGATTTCCTCGATAAATCTGCCGTCACGCGGATATCTTGAATCTGCTACAACAACACGATAGAAGGGTGTTTTCTTTGCGCCTACGCGGCGAAGTCTGATCTTTACTGCCATTTTTGTTTACCTCCAAAATTTTTCCTTTAATATTTTTTATTTTCACCAATGTTTTCATTGGGGAATAACCGGTTAATGTTTTTTCATCTTTTTTTCTTCTTACTGCTTTTGCTGCCCTTGCTGCCCATACCGTGCATAGAGCGCGGATCCATAGGCATTCCGCCGAGTCCGGGCAATGGACGACGGCGACCGCGTTTATCACGGGAATTGATTCCCTTCATAAACTTCTGCATCTGCTCGAACTGCTTCATCAGGCGGTTTACATCCTCTACCTTCATACCGCTTCCGGCAGCAATTCTTCTTTTTCGGCTCGGATTTATAATTGTCGGGTTTTCTCTCTCTGCCTTGGTCATTGATGAGATCATTGCGCCCACCCTGTCCATTTGTCTGTCGTCGAAGTCCATATCACGAACCTGTTTATCGACTCCCGGTATTTTAGAGAGTATACTCTTTACAGAGCCCATCTTTTTTATCTGCTGAAGCTGCTCATAGAGGTCGTTCATATCGAACTTATTCTGGCGGAACCTGTTCGCCATATCCTCGGCTTTCTTCTGGTCTAGCTTATTTGTAGCGTCCTCGATAAGAGTGAGCACGTCGCCCATACCGAGTATTCTTGACGCCATTCTGTCGGGATGGAATACCTCCAGATCGTCAAGCTTTTCGCCAATACCGGCAAACTTTATAGGCTTTCCCGTAACGGCTCTTACTGAGAGAGCCGCACCGCCTCTGGTATCGCCGTCAAGCTTTGTCAGAATAACGCCGCTGATATTGAGCAGATCGTTAAAGGATTTGGCTACATTGACCGCGTCCTGACCTGTCATAGAGTCTACAACAAGCAGTATCTCATCGGGGCTGACCTCGGATTTGATGTTTTTCAGCTCGTCCATCAGCTTTTCATCTATATGAAGACGTCCTGCGGTATCTATGATAACTATATCGTTACCGTAATCCTTTGCGTGCTTTACAGCCTCTTTCGAGATCTTTACAGGGTCGCCCTGTCCCATCTCAAAAACTGTTGCACCTGCCTTCTCGCCTACAACCTTTAGCTGTTCTATTGCGGCAGGTCTGTAAACGTCGGCTGCTACAAGCAAAGGACGGTGTCCCTGTTTTTTCAGCATTTTGGCAAGCTTTGCGGTATGGGTGGTTTTACCAGAGCCTTGCAGACCGCACATCATGATTATTGTAGGCGGCTTTCCTGCGTAGTTGATATGCGTCTCATCGGTGCCCATAAGAGCTGTAAGCTCTTCGTTTACTATTTTTATAACCATCTGGGCAGGAGTAAGGCTTTCCATAACGTCCGAGCCTACTGCTCTTTCGGTGACCTTAGCGGTAAAATCCTTAGCTACCTTATAGTTAACATCCGCCTCAAGCAGAGCCATTCTTACCTCACGCATAGCGCTTTTAACGTCGCTCTCGGTAAGCTTTCCCTTATTTTTCAGCTTTTTAAACGCGTTACTCAGCTTTTCAGACAATCCCTCAAATGCCATATCATATCACTCCCTTTTTATTTATCAAACAAGCTCCGTCTGGTCGTTGAGCTTTTCAAGCTCCTTCAGTATGACCTTTATACTTTCGTTTATAACATCGGAGCGATATATCTTCATATTCTTTTCGTCGATAATATCTATATTTTTTCTTAAAACAGAAAGGCTTCTCTGTATCTTTTGCATCCTTTCCATAAGCTTCAGTTTTTCCTCCAGCTCAAGCATAGCAGCCTCTGCGCGTTTTATACTATCGCGCACACCCTGCCGCGAGATACCGAGATTTTCTGCGATCTCTCCCAGAGAAAGGTCATCGTTATAGTAATAATCGACAGCGTCGTATTGTTTATCGGTAAGCATATCGCCATAGTAATCAAGCAGCTCGGAAATCCTCAGATCCTTTGCCAAGACGACCGCCTCCCCTTAAAAATACATTCTGTAAAGTTCTTTCCTTTACAACGCTTACACATTATACCACAACGACTTTCCTTTGTCAAGCAGCGGAGTACCGGCGTATGGAAATCAAAAGAATATCTAACTGTTTCATGAGAAATCTTGAATTGTTTGGATGATTATGCTACAATCTAAATAACCCACATTTTTTGAACTATGAGGTAGTGTTTTAATTTATGGTAATAAGCTACAAAAAGTTATGGAAAATACTTATCGATAAGGGAATGAATAAAACAGAATTGAAAGAAGCATCAGGTATCAGCTTTAATGTTCTGGCTCGTATGGGTAAAAATGAGTCCGTTTCCATTGAAAGCTTAGGTAAAATTTGTTCTGTTCTGAATTGTAATATCGGAGATATTATGGATATAATACCGTCAGAAACAAAAAAGAAACAGTTTACAACAATAGAACTTTTTGCCGGTGCAGGCGGACTGGCACTCGGTGTGGAAAAAGCCGGATTTAATACAATCGGTTTAATAGAGATCGACAAAGATGCTTCAGATACGCTCAGAAGAAATCGTCCCGAGTGGCGTGTTATCAATGATGACATTGCTAATATATCCTGTCTTGATTTGCAGGAATATTTTGGACTAAAAAAAGGCGATCTTGATTTATTGTCAGGCGGTGCTCCATGTCAGAGTTTTTCATATGCAGGAAAAAGATTAGGACTTGAAGATGCTCGCGGCACGCTGTTTTATCACTATGCCAAGTTTCTGGAGCAGCTTCAGCCCAAAATGTTTTTGTTTGAAAATGTACGGGGGTTATTATCACACGATAAGGGAAGAACATATAAAACAATAATAAATATCTTTGAGAATACGGGATATACGATCCAGAAGAAAGTATTGAATGCGTGGGATTATGGTGTTGCTCAAAAGCGTGAACGATTAATAACTATAGGAGTGAGAAATGATCTTGTTAATCAGATCCATTTTTCATTTCCAAAGCCGCATACATACAAGCCGGTATTAAGAGATGTTTTGCTTGATTGTCCGGAAAGCGAAGGAACACCCTACTCTGACTATAAACGAAAAATATTTGAGCTTGTTCCTCCGGGAGGCTATTGGAGAGATATTCCGGAAGATATAGCAAAGGAGTATATGAAAAGCTGTTGGTATATGGAGGGCGGCAGAACAGGCATACTTAGAAGGCTCAGTCTTGATGAACCTTCTTTGACTGTCCTGACATCACCCAGCCAGAAGCAGACAGACCGTTGTCATCCTCTTGAAGCCAGACCATTTACTATCAGAGAAAATGCCCGCTGTCAGAGTTTTCCCGATGAATGGCAGTTCTGCGGAAGTATTGGCTCGCAGTATAAACAGGTTGGCAACGCTGTTCCTGTTAATCTTGCATTTGATATTGCCACAAAAATACGAGAATCATTGGAGGTATTGGATAATGTGGACGCTTGATTTTATTGGTGAAGATGATTTTACAAATCATGTTAAAGCCACTATAGAAAAATACGGTGAAAAGCTCGAATCGTTTGACTTAAAGCGTTTTAATAAAAACATTATAGATCCGATAAAGCTGATTTTCGATAAAACCGTTTATCATTCTTCATGGGAAGAAATAGTAGGTAATGAAATTTTCCGTCAGAGAGATAAATCAAACAACAACGATATAGGTTACTTTCATCAGAGAATATTTCAATATATACCCGGTTGTCGTGTGCCGGATAATGGCAAAGAAGGTGGATGGGATGTTATTTATGAAAATCCAAACGGTATTTCTTTACCTGACGGCAGCGTTGTGCGTACCATATATGTTGAAATGAAAAACAAGCATAATACTATGAATTCTGCTTCAGCAGGCAAGACATTTATTAAAATGCAAAACCAGCTTTTGACCGATGATGACTGTGCTTGTTTCCTTGTTGAAGCTATTGCCCAAAGGTCACAGAACATTAAATGGGAAACCACTGTTGATAAAAGAAAAGTCGGACATAAACTGATTCGCCGTGTAAGTCTTGATAAGTTTTATGAACTCGTTACCGGTCAAGAGGAAGCCTTTTACCGGATGTGTATGGTACTGCCGTCTGTTATCCAAAAAGCAGTTGATGAACTTGAAGGTTCTATTGTTCCGCATGATACTGTTATTGATGAGTTAAAATCACTTGCAAGAAAGCGAAATATTGACGATGAAAATCTTGCCATTGCTATGTCAGTATATATGTTGGGATTCGGGAGTTATAAAGGATTTATAAAGAATATTAGTGAGACATAAATATGGACAACAAAGCAACTATTATTATAACAATGCTTTTTTGTCAAATTGGTAGCGTATTTAAAAAAATTCAAACGGAGCTATATCATAATGAAACAATTGAACAGACCGAATACCTGTGCAGACTATACACACGAAGTTTACCCAAAGGAAGATAACCTTGAAGAATAAAAAAAGAATACTTACAAATACCTTTTTCGTAGCAGCCGTTGCGATCATCTGTACTCTGCTGTGGGGCACTGCTTTTCCTGCGATAAAGATCGGCTACAGGCTTTTTGAAATACCAAGCGAGGATATACCCTCAAAGCTTATCTTTGCAGGAGCACGCTTTTTTATAGCAGGCATACTCGTGCTGCTTATCGGTCTGTGTACCAAAAGCAGAAGAAAAATGCTGCCCGGAAGAAGGGATATACTTCCTGTCGGCCTGCTGGGGCTTTTTCAGACCTTTTTTCAGTATCTTCTGCTCTATATAGGGCTTGTAAATGTTACGGGTGTACGCTCGTCGCTGCTGACATCAGTGTCTGCATTCGGCTCGGTGATCTTATCGGCTGTATTTTTCAAAAGCGACAGACTCACTCCAAAGAAAATAACCGGCTGCGTTATCGGTGTGCTCGGGCTTGTCGTTATGTGTGCGGGCTCGGAAGGACTGTCAGGCTTCTCCGTTATGGGTGACGGACTTGTAATACTCTCTAACCTTTCCGGGTCTGCCGGAAATATAATCAGCAAAAAATCAGCCTCCGACAGACACCCCTTTATGCTGTCCGGCTGGCAGCTTATCATCGGCGGCGGCGGACTTCTTTTGCTTGGAGCTGCTCTCGGAGGCAGACTGAATTTTCAAAGCGCAGGCTGTGTTCTGATACTCATCTATCTTTCACTTGTCGCCGGGGTCGGATTTATGCTCTGGACAATGCTCCTCTTTTATAATGACGTTAGCCGTGTGGCTGTGTTCAATCTTCTTATTCCGGTATTCGGTACTATGTGGTCAGGAATATTTCTTAATGAGAAAGTTTTCACACTGCAAAATATTCTGTCTCTTATTCTTGTCTGTTCGGGAATATTT
>JAHKXX010000226.1 GCA_020627425.1 bacterium | reverse complement strand
CATTATATCAGGAGGTGTACTTATGAACACAAAGGAAGTTATATTTGAACTCAGAACGAAGAACGGGCTGTCACAGGACGAGCTTGCCGAAAAGGTTTTCGTGACCCGTCAGGCGGTATCACGATGGGAGAACGGCGAGACCGTGCCGAATACCGAAACCCTGAAGCTGCTGTCAGAGCTTTTCGGTGTTTCTATCAACACCCTGCTCGGCGCACCGCATAAGCTTATCTGTCAGTGCTGCGGAATGCCGCTGGAGGATGACATCATCGGCAGGAATCAGGACGGAACGCTGAACGAGGATTACTGCAAATGGTGCTATGCCGACGGAACATATACCTACAGCGATATGGACGAATTGATAGACGTTTGTATTCCTCATATGGTCAAGGAAGGCTTTTCCGAGGAGCAGGCACGCGCATATATGAAAGAAATGCTGCCAAAGCTTGATTACTGGAAAAGATATGAAGAGCTAAGAGATGACGGACAGTTTGAAGAATTCAAGAAGAAGCTGATCGACGAGATCAACGCCCTTCATATAGAAGGTTTACCGAAGGTCGAAAAGTTGAATGCGCTCGTCGGCAAGTACGTCAATCTCGAATACCGTCTGCCGAATGGTATGAAAGTGAAATTTCTCGATGACGAAAAGACCTATCTCGGAAATCAGCTGGAATCAGAGTTTGGCGGGGAGAGATGTTTCGGCGTCCTCTCTGATATGGATTTTATCCTGATATGCACCTACGGCGCAGACGGAGCAGACCCGGAGCTTGTGCTGTATAAAAAGAGATGACAGATACTTTGGCGTTCGGCTTGTTTGAACGTTTCAGAATAATAAGACTAAACCAAATAAAAACGAGCTACCCGATCGAATACGTCGTGTAGCTCGTTTTTTCTTGCCTTTACTTATGGCAAACAAAGGGCAGGTTTTGCGCTGTTCTTATTAACCTTTGTAAAAATGTACAAAAATTTCCCAAAAGTTTGTAAAAAAATAATTCTAATTACAAAAAATCAACGGTTTTGTAACACTCTGTGTGGTATAATTAAATATAGTCTTATAATTGACTCGGAGCATAGCTTACCGTTACAATATGCACCTCTTGTTTTTCCTTGCGCACGCGATAAAGGACAGCATATTTCTTGACGAATATCTGACGGTAATCCTGATCGGCATAAACTCCTGTAAGCCTGATACTGCTGCGTTTGGGAAATTGTGAATAATGAACTGATTTATGTATAAGAAAACACCTGTTGACAGCTTTTGTCAGCAGGTGTTTTCTTAATTCAATCTTTTGCTTTGCCATTCCGGTTAATTGTATGTGCCGGCGGAACAACAGGCTACAGCAATTTGTTTTAATTATGTCTATTCTATTAACCTGTTTCAATACGTTTCTTTCAGTTTCTTGACGAACAGATCCACTATCGGAGAAAATACCTGATACTTCTTCCAGATAATGTACATATTGGTTTCGAGAGTTGGTGTAATGGGACGGAAGCATAACCCACTTTCCTCGCTTGTGTTAATCAAATGCTCAAAGGTGAGCAGATAGCCAAGTCCCTCTTTGACAAAAATTGAGCCGTTAAAGGAAAGGTTGAATGTGCCTGCAAAGTTCAACTTATCCATATTCTCGCCGCACCATCGGGGGAAATCCACCTTGATTGATTGTTCGGAACAGAACAACGGCAAGCCGTATAAATCCTCAAATGCAATCCTATCATTTTTAGCAAGCTCACATTCACGACGCATAACTACGCCCCACTTATCACAACCGGGAATAGAAAGGTAATTGTACTTTGATAGATTAGGCGGCTCAACTATCACAGCCAAATCGAGCAGACCTCGGTCAAGCCGCTCAACCACAGGTTCCGTATCACCACTGAAAATATGAAAGGTAAAGTGGGGGTATTGCTCCCTAAATGACTTGATATTCCGAGCAAGGTGCTTTATCAGATAGCTCTCCGCACAACCAATATGTATCTCACCGCCGACGATGCTGTCAAGCTGACTGAATTCTTCCTCGGTTTTATCTACCATCGCAAGAATATCCTCGGCTCGCTTTCGCAGTAACATTCCCTCGTCGTTAAGGCACGTGCTTTTGTTGGTGCGGATAAACAGCTTGTGCCCAAGCTCGTCCTCCAGCTTCTTCATTTCCTTAGATAGCGACGGTTGAGAAATATGCAGACGCTCGGCTGCTTTTGTCATGTTTTCTTCTCTTGCAACCGCAAGGAAGTAACGTAATATTCTTATTTCCATACTCCGCCTCCGTTATTGATTGCAATTATTATATCATCCTTTGCCATTCCTGTAAAGAATGGCGAGTAATAAAAAATAGGTATTTTACATATCTAAAAAACAGTGATATACTCTGATTAAAGAAATAACGGAGGTGAAAAAATGCCTGACGCATCTGACAATAATGCTGTTATCAGAGAAAACTTAATCGACGCAGGCTTTGGCGTGGATAGCATTGACGAAATAATACAAATGCTTAACGTCGGCAACCGAAAAGCACTTGATACGATTCTTGTTAAACATCGGAAAGGATTGCTTGATAAAGTCCATCTATACACACAGCAACTCGATTGTTTTGACTATTTCACCTATACTCTAAAAAAACAAACGGAGGTAAAGTAAAATGAAAAAAGAAGCTCTAACACTCACACAGGAATGGGATAAGACCTTTCTCAAAAGCGATAATGTAAATCACAGCAAGGTAACATTTATCAACCGCTATGGAATTACCCTCGCGGCGGATATGTATGTTCCAAAAAACGCGTCAGGAAAACTCCCCGCAATTGCAGTATCAGGACCGTTCGGAGCAGTCAAGGAGCAGTGTTCTGGACTTTACGCTCAGACAATGGCTGAACGCGGATTCCTGACTATAGCGTTTGATCCGTCGTTCACGGGTGAAAGCGGCGGCGAGCCGAGATATATGGCTTCTCCCGACATCAACACCGAGGACTTTATGGCGGCGGTTGATTTTCTTTCTCTTAATGAAAAGGTTGATCCCGAAAGGATCGGTATTCTTGGCATCTGCGGCTGGGGCGGTCTGGCGATCAACGCGGCGGCTCTTGATACAAGAATAAAGGCGACTGTCGCCTCCACAATGTACGATATGACCCGCGTTAACGCAAACGGCTATTTTGACAGCGAGGACAGCGAGGAAGCGCGCTACGCTAAGAAAACTGCTATGTGCGCTCAAAGGCTTGAGGATTTAAAAAACGGCGAATATAAGCTCGGCGGCGGTGTGGTTGAGACCGTGACCGACAATATGCCTTTCTTTGTCAAAGACTATCACGATTACTATAAGACCGACAGAGGATATCATCCTCGCTCGCTTAACTCTAACGGCGGCTGGAATGTTATAGGATGTGAGAGTTTTATGAATCAGCCGATATTAAAATACTCAAACGAAATCCGAAGTGCGATACTCCTGATTCACGGTGAGAAGGCTCATTCCTGCTATTTCAGCAAGGACGCTTATGCCAATATGATACAGAACAGCAATTACGCCGACAACAAAGAGCTGATGATTATTCCCGACGCGGTTCACACTGACCTGTACGACGGTGGAGATAAAGGCTATATCCCGTTCGATAAGCTCCAGAACTTCTTCGAGGAGAACCTGAAGTAAGTAATACGAAAAGAGATCATTTATGAATATGCTTCTACTGAAAGGAAGTCCCAACCAAACGGCAATACCGCCGCTATGGTCAATACGTTCAAAGAAACAGCAGAGGCAAAAGGACATCGGGTCACAACTTTCAACGTCTGCAGGATGAATATTAAGGGTTGTCTTGCCTGTTAATACTGCCACGGTAAGGGTCAAGGCATATGCATTCAAAAGGATGATATGCAGGAAATCTACAGTGAGTTGAAAGACACGGAGATGATTGTTCTTGCAGCACCAATCTACTATCGCGGTATTTTGGGACAACTCAAATGCGTAATCGACCGGTTCTATTCCGCATTGTATCCGACTGCGCAGAAAAGTCTGAAAAAAAGTCGCAATGTTCCTTAGTTCGGGTGACGCATATATGTATGACGGAGCGAAGTTCTCCTACGACGGAGATTTCCTCGGTTATTTCGGATTGGAAGTAATGGGAATCTTCACAAATCATAATCACGATGTAATGGATAAAATCTGTAAAATGGCGGAAGCCTTATAGTTTTCAAAAGTTAGCCCGGTCGCTTTCTTGCTCACGGGGAGCAGGTCAGCGACTGGGTTTTCCATTGTTTCCTGTATATAACCACAATGTATGTCCCCCGAGTCTCGCCTACCGGCTCGGTCGAGGCTTCTGCCTATGGCAGAGGTGCCCACCGGACACCCGCACCCTCTTAGGCGGTGGGTGCCATAAATCCGTTCAGTGTGAGTTAAATCTCCCACTGAACAAAAGCAAGCCTACGGCTTGCCTTTGCTTGTTGAAAGCAAAGCTTTTAAAGTGAAAAACTATAGATTTTTATTTGGCAAGGAGATAACATAAAATGATTGAATATCCTCCTCTCTATAAGGTTTTATCATTACCTTACAGTAATAATTATACACGACCTCTCGTTCACTTGCGATATCCAAAGTGAACGAATATTCGTT
>JAHKXX010000225.1 GCA_020627425.1 bacterium | reverse complement strand
GAATAAGTGTATTTGTCTTTTCTGCTTGGTGTATCACACTAAATCGCGTTACTTGCACCTATTCCAAAACACCCAGAATTATTTTACACCAACGGCAGCGTGACGCTGCACCCGATTCGTGCACTGTAGTTTGTGTTACCGCCGACTATGTTGGCACGCGGTCGAGCTGGGTTTATTATACCTCTCTGTTCGCGCCACGCCGCACAGGGCGGCGCTTGACGCTGCTTTAGAGTAGAGAAACTCACTTGCCTCCACTCCAAAACAGCGCTAAGCGGCGCCCCGAGCGCCGTGACGCGGATGGAGAGGTAGTATAAACAAAGCTTGTACGCGTGCCAAGAAGGTAGGCGGTAAAATAAACTACGGTGCGCGAATTGACAGCGCAGGCACTGCGCCGCTTGACAAATGGTGGAGGGGAGATTATAATGTTATTAATGAATAGATAAAGGACTTATTTTTTCAATTTATAATATTATAATGCAATATATTAGACAATATAATAATCAAAAAATCACAGAGAAGGGAGAACAATTATGCAGCGTGAAGAATTGATGTCTTTAAAAGAAACAGGACAGAAGGGTGATTTTATGCTGCCCTTTGTTGTGTGTAACACTATCCTGCCGGACTTTTATACTACATTCCCCATGCATTGGCATAATGAAATGGAAATTGTTTTTATAGAGGAGGGAGAAATAGACGAGAGTATTGACCTTGAGGACTACCACGTTAAAAAAGGCGATATAGTGATCATCAATCCGTGCGTGCTTCATTCATTCAAACAGCACGAAAACGTCAGGTCAAAGTTTCACAGCATTATCTTTGACCTCAGCCTTTTGACAAACAATAATACCGACGCTTGCTCTATAAAGTATTTTACTCCTTATATCGAAGGACAGTACATAGCTCCTCAGATAATCAGCCCCGACAGCCCCGGCTACAGCAGTGTGAAGGATAGTATAAAGAGACTTATGGATATTTATATTAATAAAGGTGAGTTTTTTGAAATATCTCTTCGGAGTGAGCTTTATAACCTGTTCTATATTCTCTTTAAGGATCACTTCCGTGTTGAGTCCCATGAAACGGCAATAAAGGACGCAACCACAAGAAATATAAAAACCATACTCGATTATATCAGCGAGAACTATATGAATCCCATTACCATTGACGAGCTGTCGGAAACGGTAAATCTCAGCAAGCATTATTTTATGCGGTTCTTCAAAAAATATATGGGTATGACCTGTATAGAATATATCAACGACTACAGACTGAATATCGCCGCAAATCTGCTGCTGACAACCAGTATACAGATCACGGAGGTTTCTGCAAATATAGGTATCAGCAACCTGTCGTATTTCAACAGGATCTTTAAGAAAAAATATCATGTAACTCCGAAGGAATACAGATATAACGTCAATAAGAGATGATCCAAAGGGAGGAATGTCGGTGAAGAATTTGGGACTTTTAAAAAGATCGCTCGCGGGCGCACTCTGCGGCACAGTGCTGGCGCTCTCCTTCAGTATGGCGCCGGTCACTGCCTTTGCCGCAGGACAGATAATAGATAACGGGGACTATATATATTCCGTTCTTGAAGACGGAAAAAGCGTGGAGATAAAAAACTATGTCGGCGAAAGCCTGTATGTGAATATCCCATCCAAGACAGACGGGCTTGCCGTTACCCGCATCGGAGACGCGGCGTTTATGTCGAACGTCACCATAAAAGAAATAGTTATCCCGGACGGGATAACCGATATAGGCTCGAACGCGTTCTCAAGATGCACCTCGCTGAAAAAGGTAGAGCTCGGCTCCGGTAAAAAGCAGATCGGAGACTGCGCCTTTCAGGACTGCAAGTCACTGTCCGTGGTAAATATAAAGGGCGCACTGGGGACAATAGGAAAGTACTCATTCTCCGGATGTACCGAACTCAAAGAGATAAAGCTGCCGGACAGCATGACTGCTGTTGACGATTTTGCCTTCTTTGGCTGCTCGGAGCTGAAATCAATAAAAATACCGAAAAAGCTGTCCCGTATGGGCGGTTTTGCACTGGAAGGCACACGGTGGCTCAGCGACAGGAGCAAAAATGAATTTGTAGTAGTTGGCGACGGCATACTGATAAAGTATAACGGTAAGGACAAGAAAAAAACACTGCCAGGCTATATCAGTACTGTGGGAGAATATGCGTTCTACGGAAATAAAAGCATTACCGATATAACGCTGCCGAATAATATAGTCGGAATAAAAACCTCTGCCTTTGAGGGCTGTACCTCCTTGCAGCAGGTAACCATACCCAACGCTATAAGAAGTATAGACGACCGCGCTTTCTATGGGTGCTCGTCACTTCAGACAGCGGTGATACCCTCGGGGCTCAACAAACTGAGTAATGCAGTCTTTGCAAAGTGCAGCTCGCTGTACTCGGTGGACGTGCCGGGTAATATCCGCACAATAGGCAGCAACGCCTTCAACGGCTGTAAATCTCTCCGACAACTGTCACTAAATAACGGACTTCAGACAATAGGACAAAGCGCGTTTAAGGATAATACCTCTCTCGGCAAGGTGACCTTCCCCGAAACACTGACAAGGATAGAAAAAAATGCCTTTGAAAACTGTGCAAGCCTTACGCGTGTGGAGTTTAACAGTAATGTGTCACTTGACAGTGACGCGTTCAGCCGCTGCGGCGCTGTAGACTCGGCGGTTTTTTACAAGGATGCCAAGAGTATAGATCCTACATCCTTCTCCGGCTCCAAGGATATCGTCATCTATAGCAGTAAGACCGGCTATATGGAGGAGTTTCTCTCGGAAAACAAAGTAGAGAGCAAATATCTGAGAGATCTGTCCGCCTATAAGGACAGGGGTATACTAAAGCCCTCTGATGAAAAGAACAGACCTATATCGGCAGGCAACGGGTTTATGATCTTCCTGATCATAGTAATAGATTTTGTGCTGGTACTGCTCTTTAGCCTGTATGTTCTGAGAACTGTTTCGGGCGGCAGACATACCAGAAAGAAACACAGTGCCGGCGCCGTACCCCACGGAAAGTACGCAAAACCCTCCGGCGGCGCAAGGCGCACACAAACAGAAAAGCCCCGACAGACAGGTTCTTCCGGTACACACAGACCGGCACATGGCTCTGCAAAAAACACCCCACACCGTACCGGCAGCAAGGTGCCTGCAAACAGATATAAAGACAATAAAAAACAATAAAATACAAGCCGCGCCGTGACACTGATCCATGTGTCACGGCGCGGCATTTTTGTGCTTTGTGAGATGTTACCTTAAGACAGCAATGCAGTCAGCTTAAGGTTTCAGGGTCGCTGCCTTACGGCATCGAGGCACATTATATGCCAACCGCTACAAGGGGAAGCCCTCTTTCCCAGGGCTTCCCCTCTCAAAAAACAGTCCACCGGACTGTTTTTTGATTCACCCCTTTCGGAG
>JAHKXX010000224.1 GCA_020627425.1 bacterium | reverse complement strand
GGAGAGGGACAATAAACCCCGCTCGTACGCGTGCCGATAGGTAGGTGGTAACATCAATCAGAGTGCGCGAATCGACCGCGGAGGCACTCCGCCGCTCACGCTGCCGGATTTGACATAATAGTATATAGAGTGATATAATAACAAATCGGATAACATTTTTCGGAGGGATAACATTGATATATAATAATATCTTAGACGCGGTCGGAAACACACCGCTTGTAAGACTTAACCGTATGGTTTCGGATGACAGTGCAGAGGTGCTCGTAAAGGTTGAAGCATTGAATGTGGGAGGTTCTATAAAGACGAGAACGGCTCTTAATATGATAGAGCAGGCTGAAAAAAACGGTATCATCAATAAGGATACGATCATCGTTGAGCCTACCAGCGGTAATCAGGGGATCGGACTCGCACTTGTGGGCGCGGTAAAGGGATATAGAACAATTATTATTATGCCTGACTCGGTCAGCGAGGAAAGAGCAAAGCTTGTTCGTCATTATGGTGCAGAGGTCAGACTTATTCATGACCCCGGCGATATAGGAAAAGGTATACAGGAATGTCTGGATACGGCTCTGAGAATGAAAAAAGATAATCCGAATGTTTTTGTACCTCAGCAGTTTGAAAATATTGATAACACACTTGCACATAAAAAACATACAGCTCTGGAAATAATGGCTCAGGTAGCAGGTCCTATACACGGCTTTTGCAGCGGAATCGGCACCGGCGGTACTCTGACAGGTATAGGCGAGGTGCTTAAAGCACAGTATCCCGGAATAAAGATATGGGCTATAGAACCGGAAAATGCTGCTATTCTGGCAGGAGGAACTATAGGTACACATATACAGATGGGTATCGGAGACGGTATTATCCCCTCTATACTGAACCGAAACATTTTTGATGAGATATATGTCGTCAAAGATGGGGAAGCTCTTGATACTGCAAAAAGACTTGCACGCGAGGAGGGTATAATGTGCGGTATATCCAGCGGCTCAAATGTGGCTGCCGCACTAAAGCTTGCAAAAAAACTCGGTCCGGGAAAAACTGTCGTTACCATCCTTCCCGATACAGCCGAAAGATATTTCTCTACACCATTGTTTTGTGAATAATAGTAGGCGGCGCTTTTTTGCGCCGCTTTAATCATTTGCTTTGGTTGTTTTCTATTATTTCTCTGATCTCCCTTTCCGCCTGCTCTACCTCCTTCTGAAAGGCTGCCGAAGATACCCTCAGGGCGCCGTTGCCGAGAATGATCAGCTGTTCTGCGCCGTCAGAAGTTACTACTCTTACCCTATTGTCCCGTGCAAGCTCGTGTGACACCTTTTCTATGTACATATCCGCTGTTTCTGCTTCCTTTGTGTACACTATATTTATACCGTTTATTTTTTCCGTTTCACGGTCGTGTCCCTTGACTTTATATGCATCAAATACAAGAATAAGCTCACACTTTTTGTAACCGCGATAATTACATAGGATATTAATAAGTCTGTTTCGTGCGCTTTCAAAGCTGCCATCCTTCGTCAGCTTTAAAAGCTCTTCCCACTCATAAATAACATTATAACCGTCTACTAAAACATATTCCCTGCCGCTGTATTTTTTTGTCTGCGGTCGGGATTTTTTTGTATTTGTAATTGTATTGTGATCTATAATACGCGGAGTTTCCGTATTTTTACGTCTTATCTTTCCGTATGTACTTTCAAATATTGACTGTAATTCCCTGTCAAGAGCAGCAGGATCCTTTTCACTCGTTTTTTTGTAGCTGACTCTCTCGTAGCCGGTGGGCTTTTCTTCCTTTATAACCGAAGAAATATGCGCGTGTTCGGGTACTTCGTTCCACTTTACTATATGTCCAGCTCCGTGTGAACAGAATACCGAGTCACAGGGATTATCCGTGTCGGAGTCGGGGTCATAATCAAAGCGGTCTATTACCTCCTGAGTGTTGTGGCATTCTTCATACCCGGAAAAAATCATAGATATCCTGCCCTGTCCCGAGGTAAACCTCAATAGTTCTGTCTGATATACTCTAAGCTCGGACACTGGTGCAAAACCGTTTATTACGGTTGTCTCCCCTATAGTTTCCGGAGGAGAAAAGCGACCGCACATTCTTTTTATGTCGGTCATTATCCTTCCCGATAGAGAAGAAGTCACCTCTATGGTAAATTCATAAAACGGCTCCAGCAGAACACACTCGGCTCTTCTCAGTCCTTGTCTTAACGCCCTGTATGCAGCTTCTCTTAAATCGCCGCCCTCTGTGTGCTTTATGTGATCCTTTCCCGATATAAGTATTACCTCTAAGTCTGTTACAGGCGAACCGGTAAGTACGCCTATATGATTCTTTTCGCTTAGCTGCGAGATTATCAGTCGCTGCTGCACCGCACTCAAAAGCTCCTCCCGACAGGCTGAGGAATATTTGATCCCGCTGTTCCTCTCAGCCGGCTTTATTAGCAAGTGTACCTCGGCATAATGTCTCAGGGGTTCAAAATGTCCTATTCCCTCGACTGTGTTTTTGACTGTTTCCTTATAAATTATTTTTCCGTTTCCGAATTCTGCACGCCACCCGAAACGTTCGTTTATTACGCTCTTTAAAACCTCGATCTGTATTTCTCCCATAAGCTTTATCTGTATGTCTCCACTGCGCTCATCACGAAAGACGCTGAGCTTAGGATCCCCCTGCTCGAGCAGCTTCAGATCCTCAAACGCCTTATGCGTGTTTATCTGCTTTGGGATAATTACCGAATAGTTCAGCACCGGTTCGAGTATAGGCAATACTATGTCCCGACTGCTGCCAAGTCCGTCGCCCGGTGATGCAAAGCTGATACCGGTCACGGCACAGATATCGCCGCCGCTTACAGAGTCGACTGATGTAAACTTGTCTCCTGAATATATCCTTATCTGTGTTGCCTTTTCGTTTTCCTTGTTTTTTTCGCTTTGCAGTATGTCACGAACCTTCAGACTGCCTCCTGTGATTTTCATAAAAGTAAGCCTGTTTTTTTGTTTATCTTCTGATATTTTAAAAACACGAGCCGAAAACTCCTCCGGATATGAAGGCATAACAGTATATGTATCAAGAACGGATAAAAACTCATCTATCCTCTCAAGTCTTAATGCTGAGCCGTAAATAACAGGAAAAATACGCCTGTTTTTTATAGCAAGAACAATGCTGTCGCGGCTTATAGTACCTGTTTCGGAATATTCATCCAAAAGCTCCTCGTCGCAAACGGCTACTTCCTCAAAAAAACTGTCACCGGTCTGACTGAAATCAACAAAGCCTTCACCGAGATTGTTTTTGACAGATGCCTCTACCATGGTTTTATCCGCTCCGGGACTGTCCATTTTATTAACGAAAACAAAGCACGGTATATTATATGCCGCAAGCAGCCTCCAAAGGGTTCTTGTATGTCCCTGAACGCCGTCGGTACCGCTTATTACCAAAACCGCATAATCCGGAACGGAAAGCGTTCTCTCTGTTTCGGCTGAAAAATCAACATGACCCGGAGTGTCAAGCAAGGTAAAACGTGTATCACCGTAATTCATTATAGCCTGCTTGGAGAAAATGGTTATGCCCCTGTCGCGTTCAAGAGCGTTTGTATCCAGAAGGCTGTCTCCGTGGTCAACTCTGCCTCTTTTTTTAATATTGCCGGAGCAATACATCATGCTTTCGGTAAGTGTCGTTTTTCCGGAGTCAACATGCGCTATTACAGCTAAAACAATTTTCTTCATTATGTTACCTCTCATTTTTATTCGTAAAATAACACATTAAATTTGATTTTATATTGAAATATTTTGGTATATTTTGTATAATATAAAAGGAAATCTGTTTTGAAGGTGATGAATATGATAGTTAATAAACCGATAGATAAATTTTATATTTTTTCTTTTATACTGTCAATAGTTCTTGTTTTAATGAATCTTGTATCCTCTGCTCCCCCTGCTTCTGCCGCTACCGTTAATGAAAGCGTCGCATACGGAGCAGGATATTCAGCCGTGCTATACGATAATTCAAACGGCTTGCCTACATCGGAGGCAAACGCAATTGTCCAGTCAAATGACGGCTTTATCTGGATAGGCAGCTATAGCGGACTGATAAGATATGACGGAAACAGCTTTTACAGGTTTGACTCTTCGACCGGAATAGCAAGCGTTGTAAGTCTGTTTGTTGACTCCAAGGACAGGCTGTGGATAGGTACTAATGACAAAGGCATAGTAATGATGAAGGACAACGAATTTACCTTCTTCAACAACGAGGACGGGCTTGAGTCCTTGTCAATACGCTCTATACAAGAGGATAACAATGGAAATATTATACTTGCGACAACTATGGGACTGTCGTATATCGACAACGAGACAAAGCTGCACAGACTTGACGATAGCAGGCTTAACTCTGAGTATATCTATCAACTGGACAAGACTAAAGACGGAGTAATACTCGGCACTATGATGAACGGTAATGTTTTTACTCTGGACAAGCTGAGAATAAAAAACATCTATGACCATGATACTTTGGGTTATCCGTCAATTGATTCTGTATATGCCGACCCGCAAAAGTCTGACTATGTATATCTCGGCACAGACTCAACACAGATACTGTACGCAAGGCTGTCAGACAATTTAAAAGATCCGGTAGTCATTGATACCGGCGAACATCACACAATAAACTGTATGAAGCTTATAAACGGTAAGCTTTGGGTGTGCACTGAAAACGGGATCGGCTATTACAGCGACAATAAATATACGATATTACAAAATCTGCCGGTAGATAACTCTATAGACAGGATAATCGAGGACTACGAAGGAAACCTCTGGTTCGCGTCATCACGTCAGGGTGTTATGAAGATAGTAAATAATAATTTCATAGATATTTCACATCTTGCAAAGCTTGATCCGATGGTGGTAAACTCTACATGTTTGATGAACGATAAGCTTTATATTGCAGCCGATAACGGACTTTTTATTCTTGACGAGAACTATAAGCAGGTAGAAAACGAACTGACAAAGCTTTTGACCAACACAAGAATAAGATGTATAAAAAAAGACAAAAACAACATACTCTGGCTGTGTACATACGGTGACAATGCTCTGGTGCGTTATGACGCAAAAAACGACAGCTACAAATGCTACAATCAGGAAAACGGACTTGCCTCCAACAAGCCGAGAATGGTAAAGGAGTTGTCCGACGGAAGACTTGCAGTAGCTACAAATGCAGGTATAAACATCATTGAAAATGATAAAATAACCGAGATTTATAATGATAAGGACGGAATGAACAATCTCGAGATCCTGAATATAGAGGAAGGCGAGGACGGAGTTCTTTATCTTGGAAGTGACGGCGACGGCATATATGTACTGAGAGACAAAAAAATCAAAAAATTAGGTATAAACAACGGTCTCATTTCAGAGGTTATACTCAGGATAAAAAAAGACCCCGACAAGAATGCTTTCTGGATAATAACGAGTAATTCCATCGCATATATGGAGAACGAAAGTATAAAGACTATTACAGAGTTCCCGTATGCAAACAACTTTGACATATTTTTTGATAAAAACAACAGACTGTGGGTAGTCAGCAGTAACGGTATCTATATAGTAAAAAAAGATGATGTTATAAATAACGGAGACATTGATTATTCACTGCTTGATACCAAATGCGGACTGCCGTCAGTCGCTACTGCTAACTCATACAGCTATCTCAGTGAGAACGGCGATCTGTATATAGCAGGTACTACAGGCGTAAGCAGTATAAATATATATCAAAACCCGTATGATGACAGTAACGTCAGAGTAGCTGTTCCATATATAACAGTAGATGACAAATATATAGCGGTCGGAGATAAAAAAGAAATAACTATCCCGTCTGATTCAAAGAGAATCAATATCTATGCCGAGGCGTTCACATATTCACTGAATAACCCCCATCTTACCTATTGTCTCGAGGGCTTTGACGAAAAGCCGTTCGAGGTAACAAAACAGGAGATGACTAACATAACGTATACTAACCTGAAGGGCGGTACATATACCTTCAAACTGAATATGATAAATACAATGACAGGTAAGGTTGAAAAATCCACCGAGATAAAAATCACAAAAGAGATGGCTCTGTATGAAAACTGGTGGTTCAGGATCCTTATGGTGGGATTAGCACTGATAGTACTTCTTTTACTGTTATATATCATATATAAAAAGAAAACCAAAAGGCTTCTTAAAAAACAGGCAGAAACGAAAAAGCTTGTAGACGAAATGACCACGGTTTTTGCAAGATGTATAGATATGAAGGATGTCTATACAAACGGTCACTCTATGAGAGTGGCAAAGTATACATCTATGATAGCAAAGCGACTCGGAAAGAGTGACAAGGAGGTTGCACACATCTATAATATAGCTCTGTTGCATGATATCGGTAAGATAGGTATACCGGATAAAATACTGAATAAGCCCGGAAGGCTTGATGAGGACGAATACAAAGTAATGAAACAGCACTCCTCTATCGGCAGAGATATATTAAAGGACGTACGGCTGGCACCGGAGCTTGCCGTTGGTGCCGGATACCATCATGAGAAATATGACGGTACGGGATATCCTAACGGACTGAAGGGTGACGAGATCCCCGAGGTTGCACAAATAATCTCTGTTGCAGACACATTTGACGCTATGTTCTCCACAAGACCATACAGAAAAAAGATGAAAATCGAGGACGTTATAAAAGAGCTTAAACGTGTTTCAGGAACGCAGCTTAATCCGAAATATGTAGATACTATGCTCACTCTTATTGAAGAGGGCGAGATCAAGGAAGAAGAACGCGCCGGAGACGAAGAAGAAAAAAAGAATGACTGATAGATTAAGGGACTGTGAAATAATTCGCAGCCCCTTCCGCTTTTTCTGTGCGGCCATACCTTTGGCGTGACCGCACTATATATTTCCGGATTTAAAGGGGCTGTCGCGCTAAGACGACCCTAAAAACAAAATCGGGCAGTTCTTAAGGGGTGCCCGGTTAGTGCTTTCATAGTATAATTTAACGATAAATTTTTAAATACTCATAGGCGAAAAAGATCCGGTAGTTATGTTTGAAATACTGGTATTCGCATACATGAACGGGATCTGTTAAAGCCGGGCAATCCAACAAGCGTGTAAGAGTGTGAAAACCTAAAGATATCCTCCAAAACAATGGCAAGACAAAAAGCAGAAGCAACTGAACGAATCACAAGAGATGATGGAAACATATTGCGTCAGAATCGATCCATATAGGTTAAGAACGCTTTCGGAGTAATCAAGCAGGACAGATAATTCAGACTATTTTTAATCAGAGGAAAAACTAAAACCAAAACCCAGTTTTTCTTGCCTGCCTTTTCTTTCGACATCAATAAACTCCATAACCGTACCATTTCCAAACGTTTAGGAGTAGAATTATTTAATCAGGAGGTAGCAAAAAATAGAAAAGTTTTCAATATAGACACAACCCGGAAAGTAGTTTCAACTACCCTCCGGGTCGGTGCGCTTTGTTATTCTTCAATTAATTGTTTTGTTTCGATTATTTTATTCGATGATTAAGGCTGCCGCTAAACTTCTCGTTTTGCTACAGCCCCTTTAAATCCGACTTATTCTCCCCCTTCCTTTTGGGAAGGGGGCTGGGGAATTAACAAAGCAAATTGTTTGAAAAAGTAAATATTTGTCTTTTTTGCAATATGTATCTTCATTTGCAACAGGTGGATATTCTGCCATTTGTCAAAATTGCTGTATTACTACGTTTTGTGCTGAGCCGTCAGGCGTGATTTATTCAGTGATTCCTTAATATACAACAAAAAAAGAATTGACAATCGGCTTATTATGGTATAAAATTACATTAAACCGATGATGAAGTGTGAGTAGGTTTTGTTCATTCTCTTTCAGAGAGCCGACGGCGGTGGAAATTCGGCAGAGAAAACAATATCGAATGGGCTTCTGAGGGCGAGCACAAACGCAGTTTTTGCGGAGTATGTAAGACGGACAGATCGGCCGTAAAAACAGATCAGCGTATCAGACCGGTACGCACAAGGAGGGCGCACAGCGTCAAGCAGGGTGGCACCGCAGGAATTGTCCTGTCCCGGCATTATTGAATGTCAGGGGCAGTTTTTTTATTTTACAGAACCCCTGAAAAAACAGATAAAAGAAAGGAAAAAACAATCATGAGCGAAAACAATATCCCCTACAAAATCTATCTCAGCGAATCAGAGATCCCCGAAAAATGGTATAATGTCCGTGCAGACATGAAAACCAAGCCCGCACCGCTTCTCAACCCCGGCACACTTCAGCCGATGACAGCAGAGGAACTCGGAGTTGTATTCTGCGACGAGCTCGTTAAGCAGGAGCTTGATAACGACACAGCATATATCGAAATACCTGAGGAGATCCGTAATTTCTACAAAATGTACCGTCCGGCTCCGCTCGTAAGAGCATATTGCCTCGAAAAGGCACTCGGTACACCGGCAAAGATCTACTACAAATTTGAGGGCAACAATACATCCGGCAGCCACAAGCTCAATTCTGCTATCGCACAGGCATACTATGCAAAGAAGCAGGGTCTCAAGGGCGTTACGACCGAAACAGGTGCAGGTCAGTGGGGCACGGCTCTCTCTATGGCATGCGCATACCTCGGACTTGACTGCAAGGTATTCATGGTAAAGGTAAGCTATGAGCAGAAGCCCTTCCGCCGTGAAGTAATGCGCACATACGGCGCAGACGTTACTCCTTCGCCTTCAACAACGACTAACGTCGGCAGAAAGATTCTCGAAGAACACCCCGGCACAACAGGAAGCCTCGGCTGCGCTATTTCCGAAGCAGTTGAAGTAGCAACATCCAACCCCGGCTACCGTTATGTTCTCGGTTCCGTTCTCAATCAGGTTCTCCTGCATCAGTCTGTTATCGGACTCGAAGCAAAGGCAGCACTTGACAAATACGGCGTAAAGCCCGACATCATCATCGGCTGCGCAGGCGGCGGTTCCAACCTCGGCGGTCTTATCTCTCCGTTCATGGGCGAAAAGCTCAGAGGCGAAAAAGATTACCGCATCATAGCTGTTGAGCCGGCATCATGTCCGAGCTTCACAAGAGGTAAATTCGCATACGACTTCTGCGACACAGGAATGATCTGTCCTCTCGCAAAGATGTACACACTCGGCGCTTCCTTCATTCCCTCTGCAAACCACGCAGGCGGTCTGCGTTTCCACGGCATGTCTTCAACACTCAGCCAGCTCTATCATGACGGCTATATGGAAGCTACAGCAGTTGAGCAGACAGCAGTTTTCGCGGCAGCAGAGCAATTCGCACGCGTTGAGGGAATCCTTCCGGCTCCGGAAAGCTCACACGCTATCCGCGTTGCTATCGACGAAGCTCTCAAGTGCAAGGAAACCGGCGAAGAAAAGACCATCCTCTTCGGTCTTACCGGAACAGGATATTTTGACCTTGTTGCATATCAGAAATTCAATGACGGCGAAATGTCAGATTACATCCCGACGGACGAAGACCTGCAGGCAGGTTTTGACAAGCTTCCGAAAGTCGATTGATCTGTAAATTTTTATAATTTAAAAGGGGCTGTGAAAAACGGATGCTTGTTTCATCGTTTCTTCACAGCCCCTTAATTTAATACTCTGCAAAGTAAGCTACTTATTGTCCGTATTCCCTTATTATACCCTTGAAGTGGTTTATCATCCATTCGTCAAATCGAAGTCCGTAGTATTCCGGTATCATCAGATTATGATCAAAGCTGACTACCTGCCCTGTCATATCTCCGCAGCACACAAGCATAACACAATAAGAGCTGTCAGAGCTGACTATTTCCAGCAGACCGTTATAAGCTTCGTGTCTGCATTTAAGAAACTCTTCACTGTCGTAATCCTTGATCTTGTACAGCCGGTTTCTCCACTCTGTCCATTTTTCATCGGTAAGCATAGAAGTTACCAAGGAAGGGATTGCGTCATTATAGTATGGCGTTGTTCCTATAACGCTTGGCGGTATATCATCGGGATCATCCGAGAAATGAGCTTCACGGTGATTAAAATAATTCTTTTTCTCCAGCTCCTCAAGTGAGTATACACCCTTGTCCGGTCCTGCTCCGCCGTTTCCGACCTGAGTAAGAAATAGTGTAAAGCTTCTCGGGAGAACGATCCTATGCTTCTTCTCGAACTCCCGTATTCTTGACATAGGTATAACAGGATTTAATTCATATCCGTGAATATCCGCCCCGTTATGGCGCAGCGCTCTGTCAGCCTCTTTTGCACTCCTTATCAGTTCTGTAAGCTGTACAGTGAAATTTGATATATCGGGAAGATCGGGCTGTGCTCTTACCTTATCAAGTCCGGTAATTCGTACTGCCTCATCGCGCCTTATCATTTCAAGTCCGGTAATACTCATAAGCTTTCTCCGTTATTATTTTTCGCCCTGAAGCTCCTTTATCCTGTCACGCAGATATGCGGCGTGTTCAAACTCAAGTATTTTTGCCGCAGCCTTCATTTCTTTAGTCAGCTGTTCTATCATTTTTGTTCTTTCCGCCTTTGAAAGTTTTGTCTTGGCGCGCTTTTCTATATCATCGTGTGACGATATTTCTATTATTTCGCTGACATTCTTTACTATGGTTTTCGGCACAATCCCGTGTTCTGTGTTATATTTCATCTGTATCTCGCGTCGGCGTTCCGTCTCAGTTATGGCTTTTTCCATAGAGTCGGTAACAACGTCCGCATACATAATTACCTTACCATCGGCATTTCGTGCTGCTCTGCCTATGGTCTGTATAAGCGAGCGCTCGCTTCGCAGAAAGCCCTCCTTATCCGCATCAAGAATAGCAACAAGAGATACCTCCGGAATATCCAGACCCTCCCTGAGAAGGTTTATTCCTATAAGCACGTCAAACTCTCCCAATCTGAGATCGCGGATTATCTGCATACGTTCTACTGTATCTATATCGTGGTGCATATATCTTACTCTGATGCCCACTGATTTGAGGTACTCGGTAAGATCCTCTGCCATCTTTTTCGTAAGAGTCGTAACAAGTGTTCTTTGGTTTTTCGATGCGCGTTCGTTTATTTCAGAGATAAGGTCGTCCATCTGTCCCTCTACGGGTCGCACGCTGATCTCAGGATCAAGAAGTCCTGTAGGACGTATGACCTGCTCGGCGATGACTTTGCTCTTCTCCTTCTCCAGATCTCCGGGTGTAGCGCTGACAAAAACAGCCTGATTGATCCTTTCATAGAACTCATCAAAGTTTAGCGGTCTGTTATCATATGCGGACGGAAGCCTGAACCCATACTGTACCAGGTTTTCTTTTCTTCCTCTGTCACCACCGTACATACCCCTTACCTGTGGCAGGGTAACGTGTGATTCATCAACAAACAGAAGATAATCCTTCGGAAAATAATCCAGCAGAGTATAAGGCGAAGAGCCGGGCTTTCTGCCGGAGAGAACTCTGGAGTAGTTTTCTATTCCCTTACAAAAGCCGATCTCACGCAGCATCTCTATATCGTATTTTGTTCTCTGCTCTATTCGTTCAGCCTCAAGCAACTTTCCCCTGTCGTTAAAATATTTCAGTCTTTCGTCAAGCTCGCGTTCTATTTCACCGATAGCTATCTCCATCTTGTCACGGGGAACAATATAATGCGAAGCAGGATATACTGCTGCGTGCCTGAGGTTTGCCTTAAACTCGCCTGTCAGGGCGTGTATCTCTGTTATCCTGTCTATTTCATCGCCGAAGAACTCTACCCGGATTAT
>JAHKXX010000223.1 GCA_020627425.1 bacterium | reverse complement strand
GGGCATTATGGAGATAACAGACGATATTCCTCTTGGTACCGATATAAAGAGCGTTTATGATCTGGACGATATTGTATTTGAGGTAGATAATAAATCTCTTACCAACCGCCCGGATCTCTGGGGTCACTACGGTATAGCAAGAGAGTTTGCTGCACTCTCCGGCAGACCGCTCAAGGATATGGAGCTTGATGATCTGACCGTTTATGAGGATCTGCCAAAGGTGGATATGAAGATTGAGGACAAGCTTTGTAAGCGCTACAGCACTATAAAGGTCGAAAACATAAGCCGCAGCATAAGCCCTGTAAATATGCGTATACGCCTGTATTACTGCGGTATGAGGGCAATAAACTTCCTTGCGGATCTGACAAACTACCTTATGCTTGAGATGGGTCAGCCGATGCACGCCTTCGACTCAAGAAAAGTAGAAAAAATCAGAATAAAGCGCTATACTAAGCCGTTTAAGTTTCAGACCCTTGACGGCGTGGAAAGAAATATAGACGAAAATACACTTATGATCTGCAATGACGAAACACCCGTGGCTATAGCAGGTATTATGGGCGGACTCGACTCGGAGATAGTAGAGGATACCACCACACTTACACTTGAGTCGGCAAACTTTGACGCGGCTTCCGTAAGAAAGTCTACAGTCAGACTCTCTCACCGCACAGACGCTTCTCAGCGCTATGAAAAGAGCCTCGACCCCGAAATGACAGTTCCTGCTATAGCAAGACTCCTCTACCTTTTGAAAAAGTATGACTCGGGCGCAAGGGTCGTTTCGTCACTTACCGATGAATACGCAGAAAAATTTCCTCCTGTAAAGCTTAGCTTTACTCAGGAATTTGTAGACAGATATACAGGTATCAGCATTGGCGGCGATACAATTGTGAATACTCTTAGAAGCCTTGGATTTGGTGTAGAAAAGGACGGCAACAGCTTTACGGTAGACGTTCCTTCGTGGAGGATCACCAAGGACGTTACTATGAATGCGGATATTATCGAGGAAATAACAAGGATCTATGGTTATGACAACTTCGAGATAAATACGACCCGTTCTCCCCTTTACCCCGTTCGTATGTCAGAGGTCAAAAACAACGAGGAAAAAATAAAAGATATCCTTGTAAAAAAATTCAGCCTGCATGAGGTACATTCCTACATCTGGGCTTATAATGACGAGCTGAAGGCACTGGGGATCGAAGTTGAGCCGAATGTAAGACTTGCAAACGCTACTAACCCGAATATTGAAACACTGAGAACCTCTATGATACCGACTCAGCTTTGTCAGATTAAGACAAACACATCCTTTGCTCCGAGATTCGGTATTTTTGAAATAGGCAGAGTGGTAAACGGTCTGGATGAAAACGGACTCTGTAATGAAAACAAAATGCTTGCGATAAGCTTGTACGAAAAAACAGTTGATCCGCGCAGTATATATTTCAGACTTCGTGATATACTTGCAAGCATTACCTCGGACATAAAACATTCAGTGCTTGAGTTTGCACCGACAAAGCCTGTGCACGACTATGAGCACCCGACAAACCTTAACCATATTATTCTTGACGGTACTGTTATAGGAAAAATCGGTATGATACACCCGACCGTAAACAAAAACATAGATAAAAAGGGTTTTGTGGTATTTGCCGAGCTTGATATGAATAAGTTTGCAGGTTCCAAGACAAACGCGCTTGTCTACAGTGAGCCGTCAAGATACCCGACTATGGAGTATGACCTTAGCATGGATATGCCCGAGGGTACTACGTTCAGCGAAATCAGATCCTGCTGGAGCGAAAACGGTACCGAGCTGCTGAAAAGCGTCAGGATCATAGACACCTATGATACGGATACAATACACAGAATTACCGTAAGATTTGAGTTTTCATCAAATGACAGGACTCTGTCCTCCGGAGAGGTTCAGGATATAGTCGACAAAATATGTGCAGACCTGTCTGAGAAAAATGTTACAATAAAGACCACGGCATAAGAGATCAAAGGTAAAAAAATTTGAAAATATATCACAAGAACACGATGGATATACAAAAAACATATAATTATATAAAAAATCTATTGTATTTCGAGTCTGAATGTGGTAATATAACTAATATGGAGGTGGTATAGATGCATGATACTATGATATTCTCAATACGGGACAATAAGGACGAGAGTATCAAGGCTATCCTGACGACTGTGTACAAGTCACTTGAGGAAAAGGGGTACAATCCGATAAATCAGATCGTAGGTTATATTTTGTCAGAGGATCCGACATATATTACCACCCATAACAATGCACGAAACCTGATAAGAAAGATAGAAAGAGACGACCTTCTGGAGGCACTTCTTAAAAACTATCTACAGATCAAGTAAAGGAGGACATTGTATGGCAGAAGCTAAAACAGAGTTTTTTCAGTATAAGGGCAAGCCGCTCGTTCGCTGCGGCGACATCCTTTATTACGGTGATATGAGAGAAAGGTATGTTATAAAGCTCACCATAAAGTCAAAAGCAAAACAGGGAGAGCTGGAGATGGCGGACAAGGTAAGTATTCAGTTACTTAATACGGATCCCGACGTCAGCCCGAGAAAGGCTATAGTAAAATCCAGCGAAAAGTCAAATCTCTTCCAGGCGATCGATATAGGTGAGGTTTGGCTGCAAAAAGCACTCAAGAGCGCGGTATGACCTATTTCTCCGCTTTTTTCGGGCAGCAGTTGCTGCCCGTTTTTTCTATGCTAAAAAATACCGCCACTTTTGTGACGGTATTTTTTATTACAGTATAATACATATCAGACCGTTGCAGCCGTCGTTTATAATTCGCTCTATCGTCTGCTTCAGCTTTTGCCTTGCGTCCGAGGGCATACGGTAAAGCTTGTTGTGAAGTCCCTCGTTCACAAGCTCGTGCAGTGATTTTCCGAAAATATTTGACTCCCAGATCTTCGACGGATCCTCCTCGAACTCCTTTAACAGATATGACACAAGCTCCTCGCTTTGCTGCTCGGATCCGACTATGGGGGTTATCTCTGTTTTTATTGTAGTTTTCATCAGGTGTATACTCGGGGCGTTTGCCCTCAGTCTGATACCGTAGCGTCCTCCCTGCCTTATTATTTCCGGCTCCTCCAATGTAAGCTCTGACATAGCAGGCATTACTATTCCGTAGCCTGTTTCGTTTACATCGTTATATGCCTGCATTACAGGCTCCAGCTGCTTTTTCATTTCCGAAAGGTCGCTGAGAACATCAAGCAGTTCTCCCTCATCGCTTATATCAATTCCCGTTTTTTCACTAATTATCTCATAGAACAACGAACTGTACAGCTCTGCCTTTATCTCGGCGCAGCCGCTGCCGAGGTCTACTCTACTGGTTTCGGCAGAGGTAACATACTCGCACTCTGCTATACTGTCGGCAATATTACTAAGCTCTCTTATTTTTTCCGCTCCCTGTGCGCTTCTTTGTACTGAATCAAATATAGTTCTCCTTATTCTGTGGTCGCTTGACAGCGACAGCACCCACCTCGGCATATTTACCCTTATTTCCTTTATCGGAAATTCAAGCAGCACACGGGCAAGTATTTTTCTTATCTCCTCCTCGCCGAGATCCGCACAACTTACCGCGTCTACAGGTACTCCGTATTTTTGAGTCAGCTC
>JAHKXX010000025.1 GCA_020627425.1 bacterium | reverse complement strand
GAGAGGGACAATAAACCCCGCTCGTACGCGTGCCGATAGGTAGGTGGTAACATCAATCAGAGTGCGCGAATCGACCGCGGAGGCACTCCGCCGCGAGGCACGCCGCTTGAAATTGGGTGGGGGTTGTGATAGAATAATAGAAAACTATAAGCAGGAGCATTTTTATGTCTGATAATATTTATAGAAAAGCAAGAAAAAAGGCGGCAAAAAATGAGCCGCTGCTGAATAACTGCGAAAGCGCTCAGGATATTGTTTATATAGAAAGAACAAAGCTGCTTGCAATAGAAAGCGGCGATAAAATACCCGAGCCTGAGGATGTTGCTTCTATGGCAAAGGTGTATAATGCACCCGAGCTGTGTAATTATTACTGCACCAAACAATGCCCTCTCGGAAAAAATAAGCCTACACTTATATATGAGGATCTTAATGAGATCTCTGTACACCTTATGACTGCACTTCATCAGCTGCAAACGGCTAACGATACTATTTACAGGATCCTTGAGGATGGAAAAATAAACGATTATGAGATTCGTGACTTTTTGAACGTCATAGATACCCTGAAAAAACTGTCCTATAGCGCAGATTCACTGGAACTGTGGGGAAAAAAGAACGGCATACTGGAATAACTTCACAAAGTTGTTGTATTTTTGTGATATAATGTTGAAATATGATTTAAAATGCTGTAAAATATAAGTGTAGTATATTTGCACAGGAGGTATTCTCTATGGATTCTGATTACAAAAGCCTGCCGTCTGTAATGGAAAGCAGCGAGCTGAAAAAATATTTTGAAGAATTCCTTCTCATTTACTCTGATAAAAAGCGTGACAAAAAAGCCCTTGATCAGCTGTATGAGCTGGCATACAGACAATGGGATACCTATGAAGCACTTGATGAGGATATTGAGGAAAAGATCGGCGACTATATTATTTCCGCTGTTGATATTTCGTCATACAGTATTATGGATACGGTTATGAGTATAATCGAAAACCTGTCGCTTAAAAAACCGTTCGATTACGTTATGGATCAGCGCAGAAGAGTCACCACACCCGCAATTCTCAGTCTGCTTGACGCAGCATATGATGAATATAATGATATTATCGGAAACCCCTTTGGAGCACTTGATTTTTGAGTCTCTGTAAATTTTTTAAAACACAAAAGATCCCTGTATAAGCCGTAATAAAAGGCTTATACAGGGATCTTTCAGTATATACCCTGAACTGTAACTTCGCCGGAGCCTATAACTGTTTTTTTGCCGTCTGAGTTTATTATCAGTTCTCCCGAGCCGGTGATGCCCTCGGCAATACCGCTCAGTTCTTCACCGTTTCTTTGTACCGTTACACTTCTGCCTATGGTGGCGCACAGACCCTCAAACAGCTTTTCATCATCAAGCGAAACACTTACAAAAAAAGATGACAATACTGTATCAAGCTTTTTTATTACACAGCGCATAAAAGAATTTCTGTCGATCCTTTCGCCCGTTTCCAGATAAAGTGAGGTCGCTTTGCTTTTTATCTCCTCGGGGAAAAAGGTGTGGTTTACGTTTATGCCTATGCCTATGGCAATAAAGTCTATTCTGTCGCTTTGAGCAGACATCTCCGTGAGTATACCGCATAGCTTTTTTCTGCCAATTATTATATCGTTCGGCCATTTTATTTTTGCGTCAAGACCCGTGTATTCCCTTATCGCAAGGCATACCGCAAGACCTGCTGCAAGAGTAACGGACGCTATATCCGAGGGCGGCAGCTCGGGACGAACAAGAACGGTAAAATATACTCCGCCCGAATCACTGCTCCATATCCTGCCGAAACGACCCTTTCCGGCACTCTGATGCTCCGCAATAACAACAAGACCTTCCGGTTCCCCTGCCGCGGCACGGCGCTTGACCTCGTCGTTTGTTGAGTCTACATTCGGGAGTACAACTATCTTTTTCCCGATAGTCGATGTCTCCAGTCCGTCGGCAATAATAACTGCACTCAGTCTGTCCGGGGACGAAGTAAGACGGTAGCCCTTGTTTCGCACGGACTCTATCGTGAAGCCCTGTTCTTTCAGGGAATTGATCGATTTCCATACCGCCGTGCGGCTTACCCCGAGCTTTTGACTGAGAGCCTCGCCCGATACAAAGCCATCAGTGCTTTTTAATTCTTCCAGTACACTGTTTTTCATTTTTACCTCCGCGACAAAAGCCGCACATGACTCCTTTCAGTCTGTGCGGCTGTACATTCAATATTAGACTATAGGTGCTTCGTCGTCGGCAGCCTCGCTGTCGGCAGGCTCAGTATTTGCAGCTTTCTTCTTTGTGCGTTTCTTTTTTGTATCTGCAGACTTCTTATCCTCGTTCAGAGCCGTATCCTCTGAGTCTGAAGTGCCTTTTTTGTCGCCTGAATATGCGATAGTAATATCGCCCTCTTCGTCCTCTGCCTCGGCCTTTGCAGGCTCGTCCTGTTCGGAAGTATTTTTTACGGGAGGATTGGTCGTGTCTATACTTATGTTGTAGTCAGGCATACCGTATCTGAGGATATATTCATAACGGGTCTGTGCCTTTTTAAGTCTTGCCTTTGCGGTGTTTATGGTGTCGATGATTATCTTTGTGCTGATGTCATCATTCTTACCCTCGAGCTTTTTCATATATATTTTTCCAAGCTCTATATATGCCTGATCTATGATGTCAGTCTCACTGCTTATTATAGCTCTCAAACGGTTAAGCTGAGCGCAGACTCTGTTCTTTTCTACAAGCATATCAACCGCTCCGGAAAGAAAATTACTGATATTATTTAACAAATCCATTGTCACTTACCTCCGTTAATTAAGTTAATTTTATTATACAACATTTAATACAAAAATAACAGTGCTTTTTAAATTTTTTTTATTTTTATCAGCTTTTTACATAGGGCGAAAAATAAGCCTGTGTTTCCCCGAACTCACCAAGGGCAATAACAAAATCCTTCTTGTCCTTTATCATTAAAAAGGCTGTTTTACCGCTTACCTCGCCGTAAAAATAATATTTGCCGTCCGTCATATTTACGGGTGTAGTGCTCCACTGTTTGCCGTCAAGCGCAAGACCTTCTCCGCCCTTATCGGTGACAAAGGCTGTAATACTGTTGTCTATGCCCTTTTTATCCGTCGGAAAGCTATCAAGGTTCATACTGTATTCTATCAGTACCCATTCCGTACCCTTTTCGGGTGCTTTATACGTAAAGGACGGTGTTGACTCAGCATAGCTTTTGATCTCTTTTTCCGCATCCTTGCCGCGCACCAATGATGTCAGCTTTACAGGGACATTTACATATTTGTTTTCGCTTGTGCAGTACTTGGCTGCACTTGAGTAGGTGTCAATACCCAGCGGAGAGGTCAGAGAGGATGAAGAGATAAGCGGTCTGCTTTCTTCCTGAGATGACTCGGCTACGGTGCTTTCGGTATTGCTGCCACTGAGTGTGCTGCTGTCATTCTTCTCTGACGCGCAGGCGCACAGCATAAAAAGCATAAGAGCAAAGCATATAAAAGAAAATATATATTTTCTTAGCATATGGCTTTGATCTTTTCTAAGTATTATTTTCAAGCTGCTATTCCTCCTCTCTGCCAATATCAACAACTTAAGGTTTCAACGTCGCTGCCTTACGGCAGCGAGGCACATTTTTTACCGACCGCTACAAGGGGAAGGTCTCGCCTGTCGGCTCGGTCGGTGCTTCTCAGCCTGCGGCTGAGAGGTCTCCACCGGAGACCCGCACCCTCTTTCCCAG
>JAHKXX010000222.1 GCA_020627425.1 bacterium | reverse complement strand
TGAGAATAAGTGTATTTGTCTTTTCTGCTTGGTGTATCACACTAAATCGCGTTACTTGCACCTATTCCAAAACTCCCAGAATTATTTTACACTAACGGCGGAGTGCCTCCGCGGTCGATTAGCGCACACGGGTGTGGGTTAACGCCCACTTTTTCGGCACGCGTACAGGTTTGGTTTATTGTACGGTACCGTCCCGAGTGCGCGAATCGGGTGCAGCGTCACGCTGCTGTAAAAATATTCTTAAAAATCTTGCAAAATCTGTTTTATTATTGTAAAATATAAAAGTACAGTGATTTACTGTTCTAATAGTTATGTTTCAAATTAAAGGAGGATAATTTTACAATGTCTATTACTCTTAGTGACAAGCACGTTAAAGAATTTATTTCCGATGAGGAGTATGCAGCGATAGCTCCGCAGATAAAGGTTGCTCACGAGCTTCTGCATAATAAAACAGGTCTTGGTAATGATTTCACAGGTTGGGTAGACCTCCCCGTTGATTATGACAAGGAGGAGTTTGACCGTATAAAGAAGGCTGCCGAAAGGATAAAGAAGAACACCGATGTATTCGTAGTTATCGGTATAGGAGGCTCTTACCTCGGCGCACGCGCTGCTATAGAGTTCCTGCGCTCACCGAATTATAACGCTCTGCCGAAGGATACTCCCGATATATATTTTACGGGTAATTCCATAAGCTCTACCGCTCTTGCAGAGCTGCTCAAAATATGTGAGGGCAAGGATATTTCTATCAATATGATATCAAAGTCCGGCACTACCACAGAGCCTGCTATAGCGTTCAGAGTATTCCGCGAGCTTCTCGAGAAGAAGTACGGCAAGGAAGGCGCAAAGGAGAGGATCTTCTGTACGACCGACAAGGCAAAGGGAACACTCAAAATGCTTGCAGACAGAGAGGGTTACGAAACATTTGTTGTACCGGACGATGTAGGCGGAAGATACTCCGTTCTGACAGCCGTAGGTCTGCTGCCGATAGCCGTATCGGGCGCTGATATAGACGCTCTGATGAACGGTGCGGCTGCTGCAAGAAGCGAGCTTATGGACACCGAGATAGATAAAAACGACTGCTACAAATATGCTGCAATAAGAAATATTCTTTACAGATAGGGCAATTCCGTAGAGCTTCTTGTAAGCTATGAGCCTGCCTTCACGATGATGAACGAGTGGTGGAAGCAGCTCTTCGGCGAGAGCGAGGGCAAGGACAACAAGGGTATTTTCCCGGCTTCTGTCGTATTCTCTACAGACCTGCACTCTATGGGTCAGTTTATCCAGGAGGGCGCTCGTATAATGTTCGAGACTGTAGTACAGATAGAAAAGCCGAAGTATGAGATAGAGCTTGGTACAGACCCCGAAAACCTTGACGGACTGAACTTCCTCTCCGGCAAGACCGTAGACTTCGTAAACAAGAAGGCAAGCGAGGGTACTATCCTTGCACATACGGACGGCAGTGTTCCGAATGTTATACTTAATATGCCCGAGATGAGCGAGCACGAGCTTGGCTATCTTATCTACTTTTTCGAGAAGGCTTGTGCTGTCAGCGGCTACACACTCGGTATTAATCCCTTTAACCAGCCCGGTGTAGAAAGCTACAAGAAGAATATGTTTGCACTTCTCGGCAAGCCCGGCTACGAGGATATGAAGGAAGCACTCGAAGCCAGATTGAAATAATTTTGCCGAATTTAACAAAATGCATTGACAGTAGTTGTAATTTATTGTAAAATTCTATATAGAGATGGTAAAGGCTCTGCTCTAAGAGCAGAGAAGAGCCGCACTCAGAAGCGCCGACCGATGCGGCAGCGCAGAAAGGCAGCATCTATTTTGCGGTTATCTCCGAACGAAAATTGATAAATTATCAGGGAGGATAAAACAATGGTAACACTTATAGTCGGAAAAAAAGGTACAGGCAAGACAAAAAAGCTTATATCTCTTGCCAATGAAGCAGTAGAAGCCTCTGACGGTAATGTTGTAGTTATCGAAAAAGGCTCAAAGCTTACCTATGATGTTACACACAAGGCAAGACTTATTGATACAGAGCAGTATTCTATAACAGGTTATGATGCATTTTTCGGTTTCCTCAGCGGACTTTGTGCCGGCAACTACGACGTGACCGATGTACTGATAGACTCTACCGTAAAGATCGGCGGACGCGATTTTACACAGCTTGCTGACTTTATAGAGAAGATAAACGTACTTGCTGCAAAGACCGAAACAAAGTTTACTTTCCTTGTATCGGCTGACGAAAGTGAGCTTCCGAAATCACTGGATGCTATATCTCAGAAGATTTGATTTTTTGAGTACCAATGAGGAAGCCCTCGTGCGGGGGTTTCCTTTTTTTGCGTTTTTATTTTAAAAAAGATATTGACAAAAAGTTTTACTGTTAGTATAATAGACTATGGTTTTAAAATTCCTGTTCAGTATACAGCAGCGGAGGGATGTTCTGTGGTTCTTGATGTAAGACAGTCTTTTACAGATGAGAGCTATGAGATCTCCGTAGAGGAAGCTCTTGATTTTTCCGAATCGGTGGGTGACTGCTTCAGAGAGCCTGTCAGCGCCGTGATAAACGTAAAAAATCACGCCGGTATGGTTGTGCTTACCGCTTCTGTCAGATTCAAGTATTATTATGAATGTGACAGATGTACTGTAAAGTCTGAAAAGGATTTTGCCTATATTTTTCGCCATATTCTCGTTACAAGTCTTTCGGATGAAAGCGGTGACGATTATATTGAAGCACCTGACTATAAGCTCGACACCGGTTCTCTTCTCAGAGATGATATTCTTTTGGAACTTCCGTCAAAGCTCCTGTGTAAAGAAGATTGTAAGGGCTTGTGTCCAAAGTGCGGAAAAAATCTGAATGAGGGCGACTGTGGGTGCAGCACCCGCGAGATCGACCCGAGACTGGCTGCTCTCAGAGCGCTGTTGTCAGAATGATTTCAAGTACTTTTTTTTGAGGGAGGTTAATTAAAATGGCAGTACCAAAGAGAAAAACTTCTAAAGCAAGAAGAGACAAAAGACGTTCAACAGTATGGAAATTAGAGGCTCCTGCACTTTCAAAGTGTCCTAACTGCGGCGAGTATAAGCTTGCACACAGAGCTTGCTCAAACTGCGGCTATTACAACGGCAGAGAAGTAATAAAAAAAGAGGCTTAATTTCAGCCTTCTGAGTTCCGTGAAGTAGAGAAGGAGTATATCCTTCTCTATTTTTTATAGATAAAAAGGAGAGTCTTATGAGAAAAATGCGCCTGCTTTTACCTGTTGTTGCGTGTTCCCTTCTGCTTTTGGGATGTATGCCTGCGGATAAGCCAGACAAAGAAGCCGTATCGGACACAGAGCAGAGCAGTATTGCGGCGGTGTCTGTTGAAAGCAGTAAGGACATATCTGATGAAAGTAATGAAGCCGTATCTGATATTGTTTCAGACGCTTCAGGCGACATTTCGGCAGAGCAGAGCGAGCAGTCATCAGAGAGCAGTCTCTCTTATGAGGACAAAAAGATATTTAGTGATGTGCATAAAACTGATGAGAGAATCAGAGAACTAATCGACTCCGAGGAGTTTGAAAGCGCTGATGAGGAGCACAGAAAAGAGCTTGCAAATAAGCTTTTGTCGGAGCTTGCCGATGAAGGGTATATCATAAGGGACTCTATATTGGAAAGTGACGATAGTATATCTTTTACATATCGGGGAGGAATACTCGGAGGTATACATATACGGGATTTTGACCCGTATATGAACTGAGATATGTTATGAGAAAAAAGGAGGTGTAGCCGTGTCAAATCCTGTTGTTGCCATTGTAGGCAGACCGAATGTCGGTAAATCAACACTATTTAATAAGCTTGTCGGCGAGCGTATCGCTATAGTAAACGATACCCCCGGTGTGACAAGGGACAGGATATTCGGCGAGTGTGAGTGGAGAGGCAGAAAGCTCTCCCTTGTAGATACGGGCGGTATAGAGCCGTATTCAAATGATATAATACTTAAACAGATGAGAAGACAGGCAGAGCTTGCGATAGACTCGGCAGATGTTATTGTACTCGTAACAGAGCTTCAGAGCGGTGTTGTCTCTACAGACAGAGAGGTTGCCGCCATGCTTCAGAAAAGCGGCAGACCCGTCGTACTGTGCGTTAATAAATGCGACAGGGTAGGCGAGCCTTCACCGGAGTTCTATGAGTTTTATAATTTGGGGCTTGGTGATCCTATTGCTGTGTCAAGCGTACACGGTCACGGCACGGGCGATCTGCTGGACGCTGTTTTTGAGTATCTGCCGGAGCAGACAAATGACGAGGACGAAGGGGATACCATAAGCGTTGCCGTTATCGGCAGACCGAACGCAGGCAAGTCATCGCTGATAAACAGAATAACCGGCGAGGAAAGATGTATCGTGTCCGATATTGCCGGTACTACACGCGACAGCATAGATACTGTAATAGAAAACAAATACGGCAAGTACCGCTTTACCGATACCGCAGGACTGCGCCGCTACAGCAAGGTGGATGATCAGATAGAAAAATACAGTATTATCCGCGCAAAAATGGCAATAGAGCGCAGCGATGTGTGCGTTATCATGATAGACGCGTCCGTAGGCTTTGCAGAACAGGACTCAAAGGTAGCAGGGCTTGCACACGAGTCCGGCAAGGCTTGTATTATTGCGGTAAACAAATGGGACGCAATAGAAAAAGACGGCAAGACTATGGACGAATACAGAAAAAAGCTTGAGAATGATTTCAGCTTTATGCCCTATGCGCCTATGATATTCATCTCTGCAAAGACAGGACAGAGAATAGACAGGCTCTTCGGTCTTATCAATACAGTTGCCGACTCGGCAGCGATGAGGATATCTACGGGTATGCTGAATGACCTTTTAGCTGACGCGACCGCCAGAGTACAGCCCCCTACCGACAAGGGCAAACGGCTAAAGATCCTCTATATGACCCAGGCAGCAGTAAAACCGCCGACATTTGTCTTCTTTGTAAATTCGGCGCAGCTTTTTCATTTTTCATATCAGCGGTATCTTGAAAACCGCATACGCGAAACCTTCGGAATGCAGGGTACTCCTATCAGGTTTATCATAAGGGAACGCGGAGATAAAAAATAGAGGTGGAAGTTTTGAGTGAGATAGCGGAATTTTTTTCTGTATGCTGGATACAGACTATAATAGCCCTTGTCGCAGCATACCTGATAAGCAGTGTGAATACCTCGATAATAGTAACACATATAGTGCTTCACGAGGACATTCGTACACTTGGCTCCGGCAACGCCGGTTTTACAAATGTACTGAGGTGCGTCGGAAAAACGCCTGCGATAATTACCTTTGTCGGAGACTTTCTGAAGGGCGTTGTCTCGGTTCTGATAGCGTTTTTGCTGATCACCTTTACGGTAAAGGAAAATATGGAGCTTTACCGTGCGTATCTGATGTATCTGTCGGGACTGTTTGCGGTCGTCGGTCATACCTTTCCTGTGTACTATAAGTTCAAGGGAGGTAAGGGCGTTGTTACCACTGCGGCTGTTATGCTTATGCTCGACTGGCGCATACTGCTCATAGGTATTGCGGTTTTCGGTATAATGTTTATTTCTACAAGGATAATTTCGGCTTGCGCTATACTAAACTCGGCTGTCTATCCTTTATCTACACTTGGTGTAAAGCTGCTGGATTTTTACGGCTTTACTACGGTCTTGTCTCCGTTTAAGGAGCTGACTCCTGCATTTATTGTTTTTGCTGTAGCGGCTGCCCTTATAAACTCCGCTCTGGTAATTATAAGACACAAGGACAACATAAAAAGACTCATACGCGGTGAGGAAAAAAAGGCCACCATAAAAAAGTAACTGACAAAACCCTCAGCAGCACTACAAAAAATGCTGCTGAGGGTTATTTTTTTATTTTTTGGCTCTGCGGTATCGTGTTGCTATGTCGACGATACCGCAGGGCTTTTATGCGTCTGCAAGTTTTTTTATTATTCCGCAGGCCTTGTAGTTTTTCAGAGGATAGCTGTAAATCGGAACCCCCTTTTCCTTTGCAAGTCTGTATATCGGTGAAAGCCCCGGGTTATCTGTCTCATTTTCACTTATGAGTACCCTGTCCGGTACCCGTCGGAGCAGTACCCTTGTTGTTTCTCCGATACCGGGCTTTATCAGATTTATGTCGGCAATACCGAACTGCTCTGCAATACTGTGCACCTCGTCAATGCCGCGACTCTCCAAAGAAAAGCTTTCCTTTGGAGGATCGCTTCTGAATCTGCTCTCTATCGCATTTATAAAATCATAAGAGATGTCGCTGTCCTTCAGCTCTTTGTAGTAGACGGCTCCGTGAAAATCGTTTTCTCTGATTATATCACTCCGAAAGAAGGTTCGGCTGACAAGACCCGATACCGTTGAATTAAGACAGGAGCTTGGTATAAGTATATCCTCGTGTGTGCCGCATAGCTCTGTAATATTTGCAGGGTCGGCTATTACCGCTATATCGCTGCTTACATCTTCATAGTCTGCCATTGCCTGATGAAGCTGGGTATAAATAGCGCCCTTGCCCGTCCATCCGTCAACGAATAGAAGCTGTGAGGGAGCATATCTCTGTAGCAGATAATTCATGGCGTTTTTGTCGATACCCCTGCCTCGTATTATGGAGACGGAGTAGTGGGGCATATCTATATTATAAAACTTCCCGATATATCTTTTTATCAGTATGCCTATCGGTATGCCTGCCCGCGCAAGAGAGACAAGCACGGTGTCTTTGCCTTTTTTTTCGATTATTTTCTTTGACAGACGGGCTGTTGCGTCCGCTGTCTGCTGAGAAAAAGCCGCCAGCGACTCGTTATATATCTGCATATATTTTTCTGTCGGGACATATTCTATCGGCAGCATCTCACAGTAGTGTCTGCCGTTTTGTATTTCTCTCTCGCGTTCCTCCGTTGACTGAGGTTTTACCAGCCCTGTTATATCCTTCAGCAGAAGAATAACATCTTTTTCACTGTAAGAGCTTCTCACTTTGTCCACCTCACAAGAATTATATTGTCGTTGCCTGCACTTTTCAGTGCGGAGATCAGTGTTTTTTCGCCGCGTCCTTTATTGTCGCTGTCGGTTATTATTATTACCCTGTCGTGTTTTTGCAGATCATATATAAATGTTTTTCTGCTGTCATCATACAGGCTCAGAAGCTCGTAGCGCTCCCTGAGCGGATAGCCTTCATCAAGATATACCTCTATCGGGCTGCGCGTTGTTGAGTGACACAGGGCAGAGATACCCTTTTTTTCTATAAATTCGGCGCATTTTATTGCAGGATACATAAATTCCTCAGTGCCGATAACAAGCACACTCCTGTCACTTGCCTTTATCAGCAGAGCTGCCTGTTTTGCAAGGGAGTCTATAGCCTGCCTGTAGGCGGACGCGTCTGTTATCAGCCTTGGGTTTATTCTGCCGCTGATAGTATACTGCTGCACGCAGTCGCCCTGTGTTAGCTCCGGCAGGTGATACACTCCTGTTTTTCTATAGCTGTCGGCGATCTCCGGAAAGCTGCTGTTCTGCACTTTCAGCAGGTAGTATAAGTCTATTCCTTCGGTTTTGTAGCGCAAAAGCTCGGGTTCTCCCATACAGTTCAGTACGGAGACCGCTGAATACCTTAGTTTCTTTCCCGGAAAAGCTGCATTTACAGCGGCAGCAGCCTTCAGGATAGTGTTGCCTGTAGTAAGCTCGTCTTCGGCAAAGATAATGTCCGAAATATTGTCTATTACTTTTTCTATTCCGTTTTTGACTATGCGCTGAGCGGTTGCATGGCTGTGAGACTCCGTAAAGGCTATGTACTCGGCTCCTTCTATATCCTCACGGGTCGTTTGTATATATCTGCATCCGAGTCTCAGCGCAAGATATGAGCCTATCGCAGTGGCGGTTTCCGCAAAGCCTACTAACAGAGTTTTCTCGGGGTCAAAGTTGTTTTTGAATTTATCGTACAGCTGCGACAGCATAGTGAGAGTTTTTTCGGGGCTTACCGGTATATGCTTTGACTGAAGTTTATTTACAATCAGATAGCTTCGTTTTGTATTGTTTTCTCTCTTTGCTATACTTACTATATCATTTACCGAGTACATCATATTCACCTGATCACTTTTTGTTTTATGCTATAATAATAAACGAAATCCAATCCCCCTGTCAAGCCCGGTGCCCGGGCTGTCAACTCTCTCTTGCCGCACGGCGACAAGGGCGGCGGAGTGCCTCCGCAGTCGATTCACGCACTGTAGCTTTCGTTACCGCCTACCTCCTTGGCACGCGTACAGGTTTGGTTTATATTCGTGCGCCGTCCGCGCCGTGCCGCACAGGGCGGCACTTGACGCTGATCGGGAGTGAAGGCAAGTATACTTGTCTATTCTATTTTGTGTACCGGCTTTTGTAT
>JAHKXX010000221.1 GCA_020627425.1 bacterium | reverse complement strand
GCAGGTAGCGGATACGCGATTTGACCCCGGCGGCACGTCGGTTACTTCGGTCGTGTGCCTCGTACAGAACAAATCATCCTAAGCATAAATTTTAAAACTTATTTCTTCACAGTTCCAAAGTCATAAGTATTTATATGACCTATTGATATTTTATCATAACACGGGGCAAAACTTCAACCACTCGGGCGCGGTTTTAAAGAAAATGAAGTAAAAAGACTGAAAAATCGTAAAAAACATCTTCTATATCCAAATTCATCAATAAATTTTATTCAAGATAATTGACTTAAAGAGGAATTTGCAATATAATTAAAGGGCAGTGTATGCATAAATATATTATTGATTATGCAAAATTTATATTTGGAGGCAGTTATAATGAGCAGAGTTTACAACTTTTCCGCAGGTCCTTCCGTTTTGCCCGAGAGCGTTCTCAACAAGGCAGCGGCAGAAATGCTTGACTATGAGGGCTGTGGACAGTCCGTTATGGAGATGTCACACCGTTCAAAGGTATTTCAGGGTATAATCGACAGCGCAGAGTCACTTCTTCGTGAGGTTATGAATATTCCCGATAACTATAAGGTTATGTTTATGCAGGGCGGCGGATTTACACAGTTCGCTTGTGTGCCGCTGAACCTCGGCAACAAAAACAAAAAGGCTGACTATGTTCTGACCGGTCAGTGGGCTACAAAGGCTTATAAGGAAGCTGCAAGATATATCGACGCAAAGGCAATAGCTTCCTCAAAGGACAAGACCTTCTCTTATATCCCGAAGCTTGATCCCGATACATTTACAAAGGACGCAGACTATTTCTATATCTGCATGAACAACACCATCTACGGTACCGTTTATCACGAGCTTCCGCAGACAGGTGATGTGCCGCTGGTGGCTGATATATCCTCCTGCATTATGTCACAGCCGATAGACGTGTCGAAGTTCGGTCTGCTGTTTGCAGGCGCACAGAAGAACGTAGCTCCCGCAGGCGTTACAATTGTTATCGTTCGTGAGGATCTTCTCGGCAACGCTATGGACTTCACTCCTACAATGCTCGACTATAAGACCCACGCTGACAAGGGCTCACTGTTCAACACACCGCCCTGCTGGCAGATATACATCACAAAGCTCGTTCTCGAGTGGATAAAGAACGACATCGGCGGACTCGAAAAAATGAAGGAAAGAAACGAGAAAAAGGCAAATATGCTGTATGATTTCCTTGACAATTCAAACCTGTTCAAGGGTACCGTTGCAAAGGAAGACAGATCTCTGATGAACGTTCCGTTTATCACAGGCAACGAGGAGATGGATGCTAAGTTTGTCAAGGAGGCTGCCGAGAACGGTCTTGTTAACGTAAAGGGTCACAGAACAGTAGGCGGTATGAGAGCTTCTATATACAACGCAATGCCTGTAGAGGGTGTAGAGGCACTTGTTAAGTTTATGGCTGACTTTGAGGCACGCAACGCTTGATCGCAAAAAGACTCGCGGTAATATTTTGACTGTATTTATGAAGATTTTTTGATCATATAAAAAGGGTGGATTAAAATGTATAATGTATTGACTCTAAACAAGATCGCAAAGGTCGGTACTTCAAGACTTGGTGACAACTATTGTGTCGGCGACGATGTAGAAAACCCACAGGCTGTTCTTGTTCGTTCTGCTGCTATGCACGATATGGAGCTGCCCGAGAGCCTGCTTGCCATAGCAAGAGCAGGTGCCGGCGTTAACAACATTCCGCTGGACAAGTGCAGCGAAAAGGGTATAGTTGTTTTCAATACCCCCGGTGCTAACGCAAACGCTGTTAAAGAGCTTGTTATCACTGCTCTTCTTCTCGCTTCGAGAAAGGTAGTAGACGGTATCGAGTGGGCAAAGACCTTGAAGGGCAACGGCGACGCAGTAGGCAAGATGGTAGAAAAGGGCAAGAGCCAGTTCGCAGGTCCCGAGATAAAGGGAAAGACTCTCGGTGTTATCGGACTCGGCGCTATCGGTGTGCTCGTGGCTAACGCTGCTGCTGCTCTCGGTATGGACGTTATCGGCTATGATCCGTTCCTGTCAGAGGCAAACAGAGCAAAGCTTTGCGAGTGTGTAAAGCATACTACAGAGCTTGACGAAATATTTACAGCTTCGGATTATATTACCATACATGTTCCGTCACTACCGGACACGAAGGGTATGATAAACACCGCAAACATCGCAAAGATGAAGGACGGCGTCCGCATAGTAAACTATTCAAGAGCAGACCTTGTTGTTTCTGCTGATATACTGAAGGCTATTTCCGAGAAGAAGATAGCAGCATATGTTACGGATTTCGGTACAGACGACATACTCGGGCAGGAGGGCGTAATTGTTACTCCTCACCTTGGTGCCTCCACACCTGAGTCAGAGGACAACTGTGCTATGATGGCTGCAGATGAGATAAAGGATTATATAGAGAATGGTAACATAACCAATTCCGTTACAATGCCTGCACTGAAGCTTGACCGCACAGGCAGCGCAAGAATCTGTGTTATCAGCAAGGCTGACGAGAATATGACTGCAAAGGTATCCGATGCTGTTACAGCAGCCGGCAACAGTGTTGTAGGTATGCTCGGCAAAACAAGAAAAGACTACGGCTATGCTGTAGTAGACACCGCAAACGATGTCAGCGATGACACGGTAAACGCTATAAAGGCTATTGACGGAGTTATCTCTGTAAGAGTAATTTAGCGGAGTGCCTCCGCGGTCAAAACGCGCACTGTAGTTTTTAGTATCGCCTACCATATGGCACGCGTACAAGATTGGTTTATTATACCTCTTTGTCCGCGTCACGGCGCATATAGCGCCGCTCGTGCTGCTTCGGAGTGGTAACAGGGTGTGTTTGTCTGTTCTGCTTTGTGTATCCGCAAAACAGGACATCCGACAGATGATAGATTATAAATCACAAAAGAAAAACGCATCACTGTTAAGGTGGTGCGTTTTTTGCGTATGACGGTATTTTGACGAAGCTGCTTTTTTATTGAAAAACTAAGTAGAATAGACAAATTATACTTGACTTTACTTTAAAACAGCACAAGCGGCACCCTGAGTGCCGCGACGCGGAATGAGAGGGACAATAAACCAAGCCTGTACGCGTGCCAAAAAAGTAGGCGGGAACACCAAATTGAGTGCGCGAATCGACTGCGGAGGCACTCCGCCGGGGGCACTGCGCATAAATATTTTCGGAAAATAGAGGGTAAGTTTGTAGTTTTGTATGTTGTAATTTTTTTAAAAAAGCATTATACTGATAATAAGCAAATGTGAAAGAGGATTGATGGCTTGTATAGACGAAAGGGATACAGCTATAAGAGACGGGGCTACAGAGGGGGAAGCAGTAGTGTTTCCTTCGCAAGACGCAAAAAAAGTAAAACACCGCTTTTGATATTGATTGTTGTTGTTCTTCTTGTTTTGTGTGCGGCTGTCGTATACTTTGTTTTCTTTTTTCCAAAGACTGTACCCGATAAGACTGTATATACCGGACAACCGGCTGAATCCTCCGTGAACACTAATGAACAGAGTAAAAACAATAATAACGACAAAAAGGAAAGTTCGGTTGAGACTTCCCCGGCAGAGACGGTTAAGGAAGGTTACTTTGACGGTAATGTCTTTGTTTATGATTCCGAGGGCTATGAAATGTTTTACGGAACAGAGGATACAGCGAAAAGATATGCAAAGACGGTGTCCGATATAAAAAATAAGCTGCCTGGTGTTGATGTGTATAATATGGTCGTTCCGACTCATACGGCGTTCGGTCTGCCGGGGAAATATCTTTCTCAGCAGTCGGATCAGAAACAGAATATAGATATAGTTTATTCGTCTTATTCCTCGGATGTTGTTTCTGTTGACGCTTATAAGAGCCTTTCGGAGCATAGCGGTGAATACGTATACTTCCATACGGATAATCACTGGACTGCTCTCGGAGCGTACTACTGCTATCAGGAGTTTGCAAGGGCTGCCGAAATAAAAAGCAGCCGACTTACCGATTTTAACGAGGGCAGTATAAAGGACTTTACGGGTGCTCTGCTGAACGCAACTGTAACCGAAGAGTCGCCAAAGGGTAACGCCCAGTTGAGGAAAAATACCGATACCGTTGTTTACTATGATCCCAAAGCTGACTGCGCGTGCCATCTGCTGGAAAGCGGCAGCGATAAGGAGAAGGAATCTACTGTTATTGCGGCGTTTGCCGAGGGGAGCAATGCCTATAGTGCCTTTATATGGGGCAGCAATCCCTATGTACGCATTGATACCGGATCAAAAACCGGAAAAAAACTGTGCGTTATAGGCGATTCGTATGCGTGTGCGATGGTGCCGTTTCTTGTCGGTAATTATGACAGTATATTTGTAATAGATCCGGCTCTGTATGAGGGAAGTATAACGGATCATATAAAGAAAAACAAGTTTACGGATGTGCTGATCCTGAACAGTGTTATGAACGCAAATACAGAGGTGCGGATAAACGAGCTGAAATCAGTATCATAAATAAAAGGAATTGTAAAGTGAGGTGTACCGGAATGTTGGGAAAAAAATTACAAATTGAAATATTCGGTACACTTATTGAACGTAAACTATATTCGGGAATCATTTTAAATAACCGAAGTAAAAATCCGAGTCAAGTATATGTTATAACAAATACGGGTCTGTCCGATACGGTAGACTGTACTGTAATAGCGATAGCAAGCACTAAGGGACACTCACAGACAAGACTTATAGTAGCGCCTGATGACGAGGTGTTTTATGAGCCTCAAATACGCGAAAGACTCGGGCAGACAAATATACGGTTTGAAAAAATAGTATGTATCTACGAAAAATCTTGTGGTGCGGTGGTCTATAGGAGAAATAAGGATGAAGATCTGAGTATTCTGCTTGTAAAAAACCATAACGGAAAATGCTGGACATTCCCCAAGGGACATGTTGAAGAAAACGAAACAGAACAGCAGACAGCTCTGCGCGAAATAAAAGAGGAAACCGGACTGAGTGTGGTTCTCGAGCCGAACTTTCGCCGTACAAGCATATACCGTCCGTTTGGAAAAGTAAGGAAAAGGGTCGTGTTCTTTCTTGCACGCTCTGAAAGCGGAGAGGTAAACGTACAGCAAAGCGAGATAGATAATTTTCTTTGGACGTCTATAGATGATGCTTTGAGGCTTTGCCGTCACGATAACGATACAAGAATATTAAACGAAGTAAAACTCAGACTTTTGCCGCAGCAATAAAGGGATAATGAGATACGACTCATTATCCCCTTATTGTTTTATCTCTGATTTGTATTTATCTCGGGTCACTTCTGATCCGAAAAGCTGTATTATCAGTCAGAAAAGACTTACTTTTACAAAAAATCTGCCGCAGCCGGTGACTGCGGCAGATTTTTTACTTAAG
>JAHKXX010000024.1 GCA_020627425.1 bacterium | reverse complement strand
TTTACGGCACTTCTGCCCTTGCCGGAGGACACTGCGTCGTCCTCTACTACATACTCGTCCTCATATACCGGCTCGGGGACTGAGGACTGTACGGTGTTCATTGTACGGACATACTTAGTGGGAGTCTCGTCAACAAAATAATCATAATGAAAACGCACCGCAGGGTTATGACGGAATATCTCTATCGCGTCAAGCATATCCGACGCGGTAGCATAGCGCTGACCCGGCTCTTTTCTCATAGCCTTCAGAGTTATCTCCTCGAGTCCCTCGGGTATAGAGCTGTTTATCTCTCTCGGGGGCTTGGGATCGTTCTGAAGCTGCATAATAGCCACGGACACCGCGCTGTCTGCTTCAAACGGCAGAGCACCCGTCAGCATCTCGTACAACATAACGCCGACCGAATAAATATCCGCCTTGCCGTCGGCTACTTCACCGCGCGCCTGCTCGGGTGCGATATAGTGAACAGAGCCTATTGCCTTGCCCGTCATAGTCTTTGACTCGGTATTGGAGAATCTTGCTATGCCGAAGTCGGTGACCTTTATGGTGCCGTCCTGCAGCAGCATTATATTCTGGGGCTTTACGTCGCGATGTACTATACCCTTGCCGTGTGCATGCTGCAAAGCCTCGAGTATCTGTACGGTAAAGTGTACAGCCTCCTTCCACGGAATCTCGTGCTGGTGGCTGATATACTCCTTTAGTGTGATACCGTCAATGTACTCCATAACGATATACTGTATCCTGTCGCCGAAGCTGACGTCATATACCTTTACTATATTCTTGTGTGACAGTACGGCGATCGCCTTTGACTCGTTTTTGAAGCGGCGGATAAACTCCTCGTTGCCCAGAAACTCGTCCTTCAGGATCTTTATGGCTACTATCTTGTCGTCGACGTTGTCGTATGCCTTGTATACCATAGCCATACCGCCGACGCCGATCAGCTCCTGAATCTCATACCTTCCGTCAAGTCTTTTTCCCGTGTATTTGTCCATACGCGATTTTACTCCTTTCACGACCGACCGGCAATAACAGCTACTGTTATATTGTCGCTGCCGCCAAGCTCCTTTGCACAGCTTATCAGTTTGTCTATAAGCTCTTCCTCGCCGTAATTATTGATGTAATCGGACAGCATATCGTCCGTTATATATTCCGACATTCCGTCGGTGCATATAAGCAGCAGTGAATTGTCTGTAAATTCTACGCTGTTATAATCAGTCTCAAGAGTCGGCTCTATACCGAGCGCTCTGGTGATAAGGTTTCTTTCGGGGTGTACCCTTGCCTGCTCTCTCGTCAGCTTTCCTATATTCACAAGCTCCTGAACAAACGAATGATCGGTCGTTATCTGGTACAGCTTTTCCCCGTCATAAAGATACGCTCTGCTGTCACCGGCATGTACTATGTGCGCGCGCCCGTTTTTTACCGTAGCGCATATGACCGTTGTACCCATTCCGTAGAGAGAATCATCGCCCTGAGCCATATTGTAGACCTCTGTGTTTGCCCGTCTGACGGCTTCCTCCATTAGAGCCCTGAGTTCTCCGTCATCTAGCCCCTCGTTATATTCACTGCAAAGGTATGACGCTATGGTTTCTGCGGATACGCTGCTTGCTGTGCAGCCGCCGTTGGCTCCGCCCATTCCGTCACAGACAACAGCCCACACTGTCCCGTCAGGAAAGCTGCCGGTTTTGCAGTAATCCTGATTCGAGGTGCGTCTGAGCCCTATGTCACTTTTGGAATATACCCTCATTTATTCTTCCTCCCTGCGTTGCCCGTCTTTCGCTCCCCTGCGCAGTTGTCCGCAGGACGCGTTTATATCGCTGCCGAGCGTGCGTCGGACAGTGGCATTTATTCTTGCTTTTTCAAGCACAGAGATAAAATCCCTCATCCTCTCCTTTTTGCTTTTGCGGTATGACGTACCCTTTACACTGTTTACGGGTATCAGATTGACATGACACAGCATACCGTGCAGCCTGCGCGCAAGCTCTGCGGCGTGAGCGGGGCTGTCGTTTACTCCGTCTATCATCGCATACTCAAAGGAGATCCTTCTGTTTGTTTTATCAATATAATATCTGCACGCTTTTAAAAGCTCGTCTATGCCATACCGCCTGTTTATCGGCATGGTACGGCTGCGTATCTCGTCGTTCGGCGCATGCAGAGATACCGAAAGAGTAAGCTGCAGTCTTAGCTCTGCCAGCTCATATATCCTCGGTACTATTCCGCAGGTAGACAGAGATATGTGGCGCATACCTATGTTCATACCCTTGTCGCTTGAGACAAGCTTTAAAAAACGCACAACGTTATCATAATTATCCAGCGGCTCTCCCATACCCATAAGAACTATATTGGATATTCGCTCGCCGCTGTCTCGCTCCTCTGCCTGAAGCTGCGAGAGCATCTCGGACGGAGTAAGGTTTCGATTGAAGCCTCCCTGACCCGTGGCACAAAAGGTACAGCCCATTTTGCAGCCTGCCTGAGTGGAAATACAGCTGCTGATACCGTGGTGATATTTCATAAGAACGGACTCCACGGTCTCGCCGTCGTTAAAGCTAAACAGATATTTCCTTGTACCATCATAATCCGAAATCAATTTTTTTTCAATAGCTGCGGAGGATATATAGTAGTTCTCCATAAGTTTTTGGCGAAGTTCCTTTGAAATATTAGTCATTTCATCAAAGGATACTACCCCCTTGTGCAGCCATGAATACACCTGAGCGGCACGAAACGGCGGCAGTCCCATTGCTGCAAACTCGTCCTTCAGCTCTGTATCGTACATAGATTTTATATCCTTTTTCAAAAGACCCTCACCTCTTTACACTGAAGGCGTAGCCTTGGGGCGCCGCCCCAAACCCCGCCGGGGGAAACCCTTTTTTGCGAAAAAGGGTTATCCCCCGGACCCCTT
>JAHKXX010000220.1 GCA_020627425.1 bacterium | reverse complement strand
TCATACCTCAACAAAGAGCAGGTTCCCGACGAGGTAATTGAGCACGAGAAGAAGATTATGACCGAGCAGGTTATCAATGAGGGTAAGCCCGAGGCTATCGCTCAGAAGATCGTTATGGGTAAGATCGGCAAATACTACGAAGAGAACTGCCTCGTAAATCAGGTATTTGTTAAGGACAGCAAGCAGAAGATCGATCAGTATACAGCTCAGACAGCAAAGGCTCTCGGCGGAAAGATCGAGATAAAAGAGTTTGTTCGCTTTGAGAAGGGCGAGGGACTCGAGAAGCGCAGCGACGACTTCGCAGCAGAAGTTGCAAGCATGGTTAAATAATAATATATATAAAAGCAGTGTCGTAAGAGGCACTGCTTTTTTGTGTAAGCAAAACCACTCGCCGGGCGAGTGGTTCAATTTGTTTAGTTAAATTTTTTTACAAAGTCTGACAACTCCTCAAAGCTGCCGCTGCTGTATTTTGTTATGTCGTCGTTATTTTTGTTTATCAGACAATCGGTCAGCAAAAAGACCTTCATACCAAGCTGCTCTGCGACCATATCCTCGGTGACGTCATTACCGACCATAAGACACTCCTCAGGATAAAGCTGTAGCCTTTTTAATATTTCTTTGTAATAATCCAAATTGGGCTTGCAGTAGCCTATATTTTCGTATGTAGTATATAGCTCGAAGTCCTCGGGCCGGAGTCCTGCCCATTTTATTCTGCTTTCTGTAGCGACCGAAGGGAAAATTGGATTTGTTGCAAGAGCTACCCTGTAACCTCTGTTTTTTATCTCGTATACCGTTTTTTTGGCACAGTCATTATAACCGCAATAATCCTTTGCTTGCTGAAATTCATTGTAATAGAAATCATCAAAAGCAGGCTTGTCATCAATAGCTTTTTTTCCGTAGATCTCGGTGAATTTATCCCAGAAAACTTCTTCGTTTAAAACTCTGCCGTCGTTTTTTACCATGGCACCCGTGCCTGACCATACGGCGCTTATCAGCTTTTGTGGCTCATATCCTATTGGAGCTACTTTTTTTGCCAGTAGCTTAAAATATGCCTTTGTAAAAACCTCCTGATCCATTGGCAGCAGAGTTCCGTCAAGGTCAAATAGTACTGCTTTTATTGCCATATATATTTATTCCTTTCTCTTTTTTCTAAATTATAACATATATTGTTTCAATGTCAAAGGATAATAGTATTAAAGAAGTTGTTATATTTCAATTTAAATGGTAATTTAATATTACATATTAAAAAATAATTGGTATTTTTTCTATTTTTCTTCATTAAACTTTAATTTTTGGCTTGTTTTTATTCTGATTATGTGGTATAATAATAAAGGATGAGGGGTTGTGTGATTAATTTTCAGCTATCTTTGACAAAAGTTGCTTGATACCCTGTCAAAATTAATTAATTCATTTTAAAGTCAATCTGCGAATTACTACTTAACACGGGGTATCTGCAACAAACACTTAGGGAGGTACAATATGTTTTGGGAAAGATTTTATAATTTATGTATCAGAAGTGGGAAAAAACCTAATCCTGTCGGAAAAGAGGTCGGTCTGTCGTCCGGAATAATAAGCAAGTGGAAAAGCGGCGGTATACCTAACGGTGAGACCCTGATGAAGCTTGCAAGATATTTCAATGTTTCAACAGACTATTTGCTTGGATTAAGCCCCTATATACAGATTGATGGAGAGCCTGTCAAGATGGAGTATACCGACGAGGTTCTTATCAAAAGAGTTAATGAGAATATGAAAAAACTCAACAACGAGGGTCTGACCAAGCTTGCCGATTACTCCAAGGACATTGTGTGCTCGGGTAATTACGGAAAGAACGATGACTGATGGGTTACTGATTGCTGATTAAGACATCTATACCACTTTGAAACGCCCGACTTTTGTCGGGCATTTTTGTTAAAGCTTTTTTATAGTCTCATAATCTATAATCCGTGTTCGTATCTTTTTCGGAGAAGCTCCAGGGATCTTTTTTCTATCCTCGATACATATGAGCGTGAAATATTTAGTCTTTTTGCAACCTCTCGCTGTGTGAGAGGTTTTTTTCCGTCAAGACCATAGCGAAGTATTATTATTTGTTTTTCTCTGTTGCCGAGAGTCTCGTTGATATAACTGCCCAGCTTTTCTTTTTTCAGCTTCATATCAAGCTCGTCAACTATAGTGTCGTCAACAGCCATAACGTCCATTATAGTCAGAGCGTTTCCGTCTGCGTCTGAGTCAATTTCCTCATTCATAGAAACATCGAGGGCTGTCTTTTTGCCCGAGCGCAGGTACATTAATATCTCGTTCTCAATACAACGTGCCGCATAGCTTGACAGCTTAATGTTTTTTCCTGTTCTGTATGTCCTGACTGCCTTTATAAGACCGATGGTACCTATGGATACAAGATCGTCAGGCTCCAACCCCGAGCTGTAGTATTTTTTTACTATATGGGCTACAAGCCTTAGATTGTGTTCAACAAGAATACTTCGGGCTGCTGAGTCGCCGTTTTCGGCTCTTTCCAGGTATTCCTTTTCCTCAGCTTCTGTGAGCGGCTTCGGAAAACGTCCGGCACCTGTAACATGCAGAATAAATAAAAACGATATTTTACTTATCAGATCCGACAAAAGCTCAAACATAAAACCACCTCTGTAAATATTTATGCAAAGGCGGCTTTTTTTAATCATTTTTCTATTCGTTTATTGTTTTATTCTTCGTTCTCATTAACAGGTCTTGGAAATTTTATGCTTACTCCGTTTACTTCTACTCCTTCTTCGGCACGAATCATTATATATTTAACGCCTTCAATTATTTTTGTTTCAAGCATATAACTGCGTTCGGGGTTTACCTTTATCGTTACATCAGGGGTCTTTACCTCAAACTGCTTGGGATCTATAACATTCTGCGGGTGTATCTGAGTGTTCTCACCGAAATTTTCTTCATATTTTTCATCAAAGCTCTCTATCTCGGATTCGCTCGCTCCACAGTGTTCAAAGACGCGCTTTATCTCTTTTTTACCGAGAACAAGCGGTTCGGGATTTTTGCTGTTCTTATGATCTTCGATCATTTCCGTAAAATGATCGTGTACGGATTGTACAAACTCATAATTACAGTCGTCCTCTGCTGTTTGTGCTATCAGATGCCTGAATGACTCCTTCTGCTCATCTACGGGCTTTGGGGGAGCTACGTTAAAAACAGCGTCTATAAGCTCGGGGTGGTTTTCCGTGGTACTTCTTGTGTAGTATAGAGCATTATAAATATTTGTGCTTCTGTCATCAAAGCACGGGAACATAAATCCCGACTCGGGTGCTGAGATCGCCATATCTGCACCGATATTCCTGAAGGAATTGTCAACAGAGGAAAAGCCCAAACCGGATTTTGTAAGCTTTACCGGACAAATGGAACAAAGTATATAGGTGAATACCTCTTCGGACGCATCGTCAAGCTCTTCGTCGTTTTTGGTTCTTGTAGGAACATCATATACATCACAGGCTATCAGTATAAGGTAATTGGTTTCGGAGGAATACGAGTTTATTATCTTGTCAAACATCTCGTTTACAGCCTGCTCGTCCCTCAGCTCTGAGTTACGAAGCTTCATTAGCAGCTTGTGTTCCTCACTGTCACTTACCTGTTCGGTAGTAAATTCTATATCAATAAGGTTTTTGCCTATACTGCCGCCGAGTGTTTTTTTGAGTATTTTAAAGAGTGATTCGCTCTGCTCCGGTGACAGCATACTCACGCCCTGAACAAACTGTGTTATTCTTTCTTTTTTTTCGTTGACATAGCAACCGTATATTTTGGTGATATTATTTTTATCCGGCTTAAATCTTCGTCTTAGTTCTGCTGTTTCTTTATCAATCATTATATATGACCTCGCTTCATAATAGTGTCAGATTGTATTATAGCAGAAATGATTTGAAAATACAAATAAAATATTTATACATAATGTCAAATATATCATATATGTTCTTGACAAAAGACCGGTTATATGATATTATGTTACTACGCTACTACTTTACTATGATAAAGTTTTATTATTAATGGAATGAGGATCTGTTATATTATGATGAAGTATTCAAAAATTACACCCGAGGGTACAAAGGATCTTTTGTTTGAGGAATGTAATGCCAACAGAACGGTGTCCCAGATTTTAGGAAACGTGTTTTTTCACCGCGGTTTTCACGAGGTGCTGACTCCCGGTATAGAGTTCTACGATCTGTTTTCGGAAGAGGTGTCCGGAATACCGCTTGAAAATATGTTTAAGATGAGCGACTCAAAGGGCAGACTTATGGTTGTCCGTCCCGACTCAACCCTTCCCATAGCCCGTATGGCAACAACGCGACTTAAAAACGAACGACACCCTATTAGACTTTATTATAATCAGAGGGTCTACAGATATAATCCCGGTCTTACCGGCAGAAGTAACGAGGTTATGCAGTCCGGAGTAGAGCTGATAGGAGCAAAGGGCAAAAAAGCCGATCTGGAGATAATGACCACCGCTATTGAGGCACTGTCAAAATGCGTACCCGATTTTCGTATAGAGATAGGACATGCGGGATTTTTCAAGGCGCTTGCACACAGTCTGCCGGTTAGTGATAACGAGAGAGAAGAGATAAGATCCTATATAGAATCAAAGAATTACTCTGCTCTTAATTATGCCCTTGATAAGCTTCCAAAAACAAATGCAGTACAGGTCATCAGAAGACTTCCGCGTCTTTTCGGAAAAAAAGAGGTGCTCGAGGAAGCATATCATATATGCGACGATAAGGCTGCTCTCGGTGCGCTTGATTATGTTCGTGAAATATATGATGATCTATCAAACTATGGCCTTGGGGACAGGTTAATAATTGATCTTGGTCTTGTACAGAGAAATGATTATTACAGCGACATTGTGTTCAGCGGCTATGTAATAGGCTCGGGCGAGCCGGTTCTTATCGGCGGCAGATATGATAACCTTCTCGATAGCTTTGACGCACCGGCTCCTGCAATAGGCTTCGGAATAAATGTTGACGAGCTTGCGCGCGTTATGCTGAAAAGAGGTAATATTCCCCCGAAAAAGACGCCGGATATTCTTGTACACAGTGTAGCAGGCTACGAAATTAATGCAATAAAATA
>JAHKXX010000219.1 GCA_020627425.1 bacterium | reverse complement strand
GACTTGCCGCTTTGGCACTGTCGCCGTCCTACGGGCTGTTTGAAGTAAACGAGCTTTTAAAGGAAACGTGGGACGCCCACTCTCTCTCCGGCAGGTTTGGTTCTCCGCCTATCGGAAATATACACAATATGAAAAACGCTTTGCGCCGTGCCGAGGCAGGAGCGCAGCTTACCGCGTCCGAGCTGCTGAAAATAGGCTCGCTGCTGCGCACGATACAGGGGACTGTCCAATGGAGGGACAAATCTGCCTCCGTCAGCACTCAGCTTGATATGCGCTTTAACGCGCTTTCACCGAACAAATACCTCTCCGACAGGATAAACAGCGCCATCATCTCGGATGAGGAGATAGCGGATAACGCATCTCCCACACTGCTGTCTATCAGGAAAAAAATAGCCTCTGAGTCAGCAGGAATAAGACAAAAGCTTGATAAGCTCATACACTCCTCGTCTATGCAGAAGTACCTGCAGGACAGTATAATAACCATCAGAGGCGGCAGGTTCGTTATCCCCGTAAAGGCAGAGTTCCGCTCTGCAATACCCGGACTTGTACACGATACCTCATCAAGCGGAGCTACTGTATTTATAGAGCCTATGGCTGTAGTGGAAGCTAACAACGAGATAAGGATACTCCGATCTAAGGAGCAGGCAGAGATAGAACGTATACTCTACGAGCTGAGTTCGGAAGCAGGCGCACACGCGGACTCCATAGCAAAAAGCTATGATACACTGATAGAGCTTGATCTTATCTTTGCAAAGGCAAGACTTGCGTATAATATGAAGGCGAGTCTCCCTGTTATGAATGATCGCGGTATCATTGATCTCAAAAAAGCCCGTCATCCTCTTATCGACAAGACAAAGGTCGTTGCGACAGACATCTCTCTCGGCAGGGACTTTGACACCCTTATAGTTACGGGACCTAACACAGGCGGAAAGACTGTGTCACTAAAGACTGTAGGTCTGCTGTCACTGATGGCGATGTGCGGACTTATGATCCCGGCTTCAGACAATAGCGAGCTGTCCGTATTTGACCATATACTCTCGGACATAGGCGACGAGCAGAGCATAGAGCAGTCTTTGTCTACATTTTCGGCGCACATCACAAATATAGTTTCCATTCTGAAAACGGCAGACGACAAGAGCCTTGTGCTGATAGACGAGCTTGGCTCGGGCACAGACCCCATAGAGGGTGCGGCGCTTGCAACGGCTATACTGGAGCAGCTTCGCCGTCAGGGCGCACGGGTAGCGGCAACGACCCACTACGCAGAGCTTAAAAGCTATGCCATAGATACAGCCGGTGTAGAAAATGCCTGCTGTGAGTTTGACATAAAGACGCTGAAACCAACATACAGATTACTTATAGGAATGCCGGGACGCTCCAATGCCTTTGCAATAAGCGAGAGACTCGGTATAGACAAAAGCATTATAGACAGGGCTACAGAGCTTGTTTCTGCCGAAAGCTCCGAGTTTGAGTCGGTAGTAGACAAGCTGGAAAAAAGCCGTGGCGAGCTTGACGAAAGACTGCGTGAGGCAGAGCTTATAAAACATCAGGCACAGCAGGAGCTTGAGGCTATAAAACAAAAGGAAGCAAGAGACGAAAAGGCGCGCAAAAACGAGATAGAGCTTGCTAAGGCTCAGGCGGAAAGAATAATCTCTCAGGCGAGGGCGCAGGCATACACTCTGCTTGATGAGATAGAGACTATGAAGAAGGCTGAAAAAATAAGCGCCGAGCAAAAAGCAAAGCTAAAGAGCGATATAAGAAGGCTTGAAAATACTGCGGATCCGATACAAAACCGCAGCAATGATGAATACGTCCTGCCGAGACCTCTGAAAACCGGAGACAGGGTGCTGATATTTGACATAGACAAAAAAGCAGATGTTTTAGAAGTACACGGCGATGAGGTGCTTGTACAGGCAGGTATAATAAAGACCAGGGTAGATATAAAAAATCTTAGGCTGCTCGAGAGGGAAAAGGTAAAGCTGCCAAAGCGCAGCACTACCCGTACAGTCGGAAACGATACCCGTGCAGGCTCCGTTACGGAGATAGATGTCCGCGGAGAAAACGCAATAGACGCTATTTTGGACGTTGACAGAGCAATAGACGCGGCTGTGCTGCGCGGACTTCACCAGATCACCATTATCCACGGCAAGGGCACGGGTGTGCTGAGAAAGGAAATACAAGCCCATCTGAAAAAGCATCCGAGTATACGCTCGTATCGTTTGGGAGCCTTTGGAGAGGGAGACGCAGGAGTTACGATTGCAGAGTTGAAATGATCACCCTGCTTATACCGGGTCTGATGTCAAAGTCGGTGAATTTTGAAAGGGGTTTGGTGGAAACGTTTTTTCGCCGGAAAAAGTTTCCCCCAAGGTACACGAAAAAACTAATTTCCATAGGCGAAGGAGAAGATACATGACAAAAAAACGATTTACTCTGAAACGGCTGCTTATTTTTGTCATAGCGGCGTGTGTGTCGGCTCTTGTGATCTATATAGCATATTCACTGTCGCTTGCGTGTCAGGATGTTTATGAGAGTAAGTATTCCTTTGAGCCGACGGACGACAGCCTTCTGTCTGACACGATAAAAGCCTCGGTTTTCGGAAAAAGCTTTAAGATAACTGAGGATCAGATAAATACCTACTTATATAATAAGCTTTGTATCAAGCAGAGCTCTGAGCAGAGCAGCGAGGGGGAACTACAGTCGTCAGTTTCCGAAAACCCCGACGCGGACGGCTCCGGAGTAGAAAAAATAAGATTATATCTCTATGATGACGACAACAT
>JAHKXX010000218.1 GCA_020627425.1 bacterium | reverse complement strand
CTCTATTATCTCGTTAAAAAAGCCTCCTGTGCTTTTGCTGTAGCCGCTGTTCCATTCCAGATCCAGTATAACATAGCTCATGCCTGTCAGCCGTTGTTTGCTCGGCTCTGAGCTTTCAGACGCTTCTCCTTGTTGAGTATGGTCTTTCTCATTCTGATAGACTTCGGAGTGACCTCAACAAGCTCATCATCATTTATAAATTCAAGCGACTGCTCCAGACTGAGCACCGTCGGCGGAGTAAGCTTCAGCGCCTCGTCAGAGCCTGAGGCACGGGTATTTGTGATATGCTTCTTTTTGCATACGTTTACTACCATATCCTCGTTTTTGGGGTTTGCGCCTACTATCATACCCTCGTAGACCTCGACGCCCGGTCCTATAAACAATCTGCCTCTGTCCTGAGCGGCAAAAAGTCCGTAGCCTGTGCTTTCGCCCGTTTCGTGGGCTATCAGCGAGCCCTGCGAGCGCGACTGTATGTCGCCCTTGTACTCCTCATACCCGTCAAAGAGGTGGTTCATAATACCGTTTCCGTTTGTATCGGTCATAAACTCGGGACGATAACCCATAAGACCACGCGCCGGTATACGGAACTCTATATGAGTGGTACCGGACTCTCTTGTACCCATATTTATCAGCTCTGCTTTTCTGGAGCCTAATTTCTCCATAATAGCGCCTACATAGTTATCCGGCACCTCTATCATAAGCAGCTCCATCGGCTCCAAAAGCTTGCCGTCCTTCTCCTTCATTATTACCTTTGGGCGAGAAACCTGAAACTCATAGTCCTGACGGCGCATCTGCTCTATAAGTATAGAAAGGTGCAGCTCTCCTCTGCCGGATACCTTGAAGGTGTCGGCGGAATCTGTCTCCTCTACACGCATAGCCACGTTTGTTTCGACCTCTTTGAACAGGCGGTCTCGAAGATTTCTTGATGTAACGTACTTTCCCTCTCTGCCTGCAAAGGGGCTGTCGTTTACCATAAAGAGCATAGATACTGTCGGCTCGTCAATTTTGACAAAGGGCAGCGGCTCCTGATGCTCGGGGTCACAGGCTGTCTCTCCAATATTCAGGTCGGCTATACCCGAAACCGCAACTATATCACCAAGGCTTGCGCTGTCGGCTTCCACTCTTTTCAGACCTTCAAACTGGTACAGCTTGGTTATTTTTGCATTTTTTCGGCTGCCGTCATTATGACAGAGAGTGATATTCTGTCCTACTCTACAGCTGCCTCTTTCCACTCTGCCGATGCCTATACGGCCTACATACTCGTCAGCATCTATGTTCGAGAACAAAAGCTGAAGCGGACCGTTCATATCTCCCTGAGGAGCCGGTATTTCTTCTATTATCTTTTCAAACAGAGGCGTCATATCGGTACCCTTTTCATAAGGGTCAAGAGAAGCATAGCCGTCACGGCCCGATGCATATACTACAGGGAACTCCAGCTGGTCATCATCCGCACCAAGCTCTATAAACAGATCGAGCACCTCGTCAACGACCTCCTCGGGGCGTGCGCCGGGACGGTCTATCTTGTTAACAACAACAAGCGGCTTTTTGCCAAGACCGAGAGCCTTCTTCAGAACAAATCTTGTCTGTGGCATACAGCCCTCAAATGCGTCTACGAGCAGAACTACGCCGTCAACCATCATCAGTATACGCTCTACTTCGCCGCCAAAGTCCGCATGACCGGGGGTGTCTACTATATTTATCTTAGTTCCGTTATACATAACTGCCGTATTTTTTGAGAGAATGGTAATTCCTCTTTCGCGCTCAAGATCGCCCGAGTCCATTACACGCTCTGCGACTGCCTCGTTCTCACGGAAAACACCGCTTTGCCTGAGCAGCTGGTCTACAAGCGTTGTCTTTCCATGATCGACATGGGCAATTATCGCGACATTCCTCAAATCTTCTCTGATATCCATAGATAGTACCTCTTTTATTTATCTTGATTCTGATTAAACGCACTTATTATAGCACATTTTATCGGGTGATACAATAAAATCAAATTCAAAACAAAAATTTCTGCAAATAGTAAAAAAATTATTAGATAATACCGCTTCTTTTTGGTAATCGCTGATGTAAAAAACAACGCACTCCCAAACGGGAGCGCGCTGTCAGATCTGTTTTTAAACTGTATCAGAGCTCGGTAATAAGCTGTGCGTCAAATCTTGCTATCTTGAGCGCATCTGCTATATTAACGACACCGTCGCCGGTAACGTCGCCGGCTTTTTGTGCTGTCTCTGAGGGAAGCTCCATAAGACCTGCGTCATATCTTGCAGCCATCAATGCGTCTGCTATGTCTGCTGTACCGTCGCCGTTTATATCACCAAGTACATACTCCGGCTCGGGAGACACGACATTAGCATCGAAGTCTGCTACAAGCAGCATAAAGTCAGCATCATCGCCGGTGTTGCCGTTGATGTCCTTATTGCTGTAGAATCTGAACTGGATAGTTACCTTGTCGCCGGCAGCACAGTCTACTCTGTAGTTTGTCTGGCTGTTAAAGGTACGGCTATACTCTTTCTCGTACATACCCCAGCTGTTTGTCCACTGTCCGTCAAGACGAACCTTGAACTGTACAGCACCGTCAAGGAGCATATCCTCTGTTACTTCATCGATAACGATCTCAGTCTCATATACACCGTCGCCGTCGTCGTCGCTGAGTGCTATGTCCTCTTTCCATCCGTTAAAGGAGCCTGTAACGCCTACTGTATGTCCGTCCTCAGCTATAGCAGCAGCAGATGTAATCTCCTTGTCGGGATCCATCTCCTCTTTTTCCTTGAGGTTCTTAGCAAGCACCATAGCGGAAAGCTTCGGTACGGATACAGAGCCTGTTTCCTTGCTCAGCTCTTCTGTGCCTGCTGTCTTGTCGTTTACAAGAACGCTCCACTGTCCCTCGGGAAGTGTGATTATTGTGTCTGTATACAGGGGGTTATATACAACCATAAACTCGTCGGCTGTTTCGCCCTTTACGCCTGTTGCGTCTATCTTGTAAACAGCAACGCCCTTCTCAGCGTTATATGTGCCGAGAGATGTGATAGTAGTACCCTTCTCGTCGTAGTTGTCTGCATAAGCCGCAGTAACATCCTCAGCAGTCGTCAGTCTGAATGCAGGATGAGCCTTACGGAACTGTATAAGACCCTTGTAGTAGTTGTATACATCGCTGTAGGTAGAAGCTCTGCTGTAGTCAAGCTCGTTTACGGAGTCGGGGGACGCATAGCTGTTGTGTTCAAACGTGCCGTCAGCCTTTGTCTTTGTTCTGAGGAATTCCTCACCGCTCATCATAAACGGTACGCCCTGTGCGGTATGTACTATAGCAGCCGCAAACAGGTTCTGTCTGATCTGATCCTCTTCGCTGTCGTCGCCGTTAGAAGATCTTATCTTGTCCCAGAGAGTCAGATTGTCGTGACAGTCTGAGTAGTTTATAGTCTGCGTCGGAGAAGGCGACCATTTCTTTGAATACTGTACTGTGTTTATTATAGCCTTGTTGTGCTTTGTTTCGCCGTTTACATAGCCCTTTTCTGCTGCGTCGAAAACGGAGCCCTTTATCATATCGCGGATAGTGTCGCTGAAGTATGCGATACCGGGTGTAAGAGCGGAATTAAGCTGTGTAGCAAGCTGTACCTTCTTTGTTGTAAGGGTGGAAATAGACCAGCCCTCGCCGTAGATGAATATCTCGTCGTCTACCTTGTCAACCTTTGCGCGGACATCATTCATGGTGTCGACATCTATAAGACCCATAAGGTCAAAGCGGAAGCCGTCAAGGTGATACTCGTCTGCCCAGTATGCTACTGAGTCGGATATAAACTTGCTTACCATTGAACGCTCGGAAGCAACGTCGTTGCCGCAGCCGGAGCCATTGGAGCCGGGCCTGTAGAAATAGCCCGGAACAAGCTTTTCAAAGCAATAGTTGGTGTTATAGGTGTGGTTGTAAACAACGTCCATTATTACACCGATACCTGCATTATGGAGTGCCTGTACCATCTGCTTGTACTCGTTTACTCTTACTTCGCCGTTATAGGGGTCTGTAGAGTAGGAGCCTTCGGGTGAGTTGTAGTTTACCGGGTCATAGCCCCAGTTATACTGTGCCTTTGTTTCAAGCTTTGTCTCGTCTACTGAGCCGTAGTCGTAGGACGGAAGTATATGTACGGATGTAACTCCGAGATCCTTCAGATAGTCGATACCTGTCTTCTGACCGTCGGGAGTAGTTGTGCCTGTCTCTGTAAAGGCTATGTACTTGCCCTTGTTGGTTATACCGCTGTTTGCCGCAACAGAGAAGTCACGAATGTGAAGCTCGTATATCTCGAGGTCTGTGGGGTTTTTGTAGGTGTGTCTTGTGTCAGTTTCCCAGCCCTCGGGATCTGTAGAATCGAGGTCTACTATCTCGCCTCTTGCACCGTTTACGCCTACTGTGCGTGCATAGGGGTCAACGATGTCCTTGTTTGTCTTGCCGTCAAAGTATGCATTGTAAGTATAGTACTTCTTGTTAAGGTCGCCTGCTACGGTCGCTACCCAAGTACCCTTTACATCCTTTGTCATTTCTACAGTGCTGTATGCCTTGCCGCCGTTGCCTGCTTCGTAGAGGTTCAGCTCTACCTTGTTTGCTGTAGGCGCCCATACGCGGAAGGCTGTGCTCTCGGGTGAATAAGTAGCGCCGAGGTCGTTGCCGTCATAGGTGTACTGGCTCTCGAATTCCTCTGACGAGAAATAGTCGGGCATAGCAAGAGATATTGAAACGCCGCGGAAGGAAATAGTATAATCCTTCAGGTAGTCAAGCTCTGTGCCTACTGTCAGAGTACCGTCTTTACCATTGTTTGTAAAGCCGGTCAGCTCTATAGCCTCGCCCAGTGCATTTGTAAGAGCAAAATCAGCGATCGTTACGGGTTCGTCCGCAGTCGGTGCGCTGGTCAGTGTATACTCGATAGTGGTTCTGTTCTTTGCGCCGGCAGATTTCAGCTTCATACCCATTACAGCATTGCTGTAGTCTACGGTGAAGTCATTGAGCGCCGAGCCGGACTCGCAGTATACGTCTACCGTACCCGAGATAACACCGCTCATATCTATAAATCTGTCGCCGTCGGGATCCTTTGCCCACTGGTCTGTCCTTACGATGAAGCCGAGTCTCTGAGTAGACTCAACTACGGTGATAGTAGCTACAGCAGCGCCGTTCTCGTCAAGCTGCTCGCCAAACTGATAAGGAGGCTCGTGGTCTATCTTTCCGCCGCCGTCAGTCCATGTCCAGATATTCCAATCCGCATAGTCTCCGTCTGCACGATGATAATGAATATTTACAACGGTTTCGTCAGCCGCATTTACCGAAACTGCGGGGATGACAAAACAGCTGAAAACAAGCATCAGCGAGAGAATGGAGGCTACTATGCGCTTGGAAGCTCTTTTTGCGTTCATAGTTTTTTCTCCTTTTTTCAGCCTTGAATTTGCCGCCGCAGAGCGACAGCATAGCTGAATACAAGTTGATTATAACATTTCTATCAAATAAAATAAACAGCTTTTCAGTTTTTTTGTTATATTTATGCTAACAAAAAAATTTTAACTTTTTAGTTGTTTTGCACAATACAAATCTCTCCGTCATTGCCCTTTCTTTTTTAGTGTTACGGTCTTGTTCATATAGTCAAGACTGAGGGTATCGCCCTTTATGGTATAGTGAAGCTCTGACTGCGGGCAGTTTTCATAGCAAATGACTATTCTCTCATCGTCGGCAATATATTTTTCTTTTACGGATATTTTTTCGCCGCCGCTTTCAAAGCTCAGTGACATCATATCGCCGTCAAAGCAGAGACTGCCGCCCTCCTTCCCCTCGGTATCCATGAGCACCCAGCGGTTTTCACACAGTGTGCTGCAGGGGCTTATATTCCTGCACGGCTCACACGCAGACAAAAACACTGTTACGAAAAAAATCAGCATCACAGATATAATGTATGATATTTTTCTAAAAATAAAGTCCACCCCCTTTTTCTAATATATAGTATCGGTCACGTTTTTATTACAAAGGGAGCGGTGAAGGGTAATGCTGTCAACCTAAGAAAAACACAAAAGTTTCGCCCGCCTTTTCAAAGGCGGCGGAGTCCAGAGGGCGCGGGTGTCCGGCGGACACCTCTGCCGAAGGCAGAAGCGCCGACCGAACCGGCAGGCGAGACCCAGAGCCTCTGGTCGCGCTCCGCAGAGCGCGAAACTCTTTTTACCTGATCCCTCCGCAAAGGGTGAATCAAAAAACAGTCCGGAGGGCACTTTACATAAAGAAGGTGCGCCTCCGGTAGCTTTTGATATTTTGATTATTGCGGTATAGCTTTTGGCTATGCCGTTTTTTGCTGTCTGCGTTTTGCCATCTTCTTTTGAAAACTTTTCTCAAAACCTTCAGGACTCAGAATATTAACGATTCCCACACCTTTGTAGTAGATGTCTATCATTTGATAGCGTTTACCGTCCAAATATCTCGGCGCGTGAACCTCGATTCTGTCTATCAGCTCATTGACAAGCTCTGCTGTCAGTTTATTCGGTCTTGTAATTCTTTTCACCTTGTTAATAAACTTTTGCAGATTATCGCTCTTATTCGTTTCAGAACTAAGATAGTTTTCTAGATCAGGGATTCTCGCTTTCAGCTCCTGCTGTTCCGCCTCATATCTGTTGCTGAATGCTGTAAAGCGTTCATCGGAAATCTTTCCACTGACATTATCCTCGTAGATTTTAATGATCAGATTGTCGATTTCCTCTATACGCTTCTTAATTCGGTTCAACTCACGTTGTTTTGCAGCAAGTTCCTTACGTTTTTCATCGGTATAGCAATCCATCTGTTTTCGTGCAAATTCCTTTTCATACGCTTGAATATTCAAAAACACCCTTTGAATGTTCTCAAGTACAAGTTCTTTGACCGCTCGCTCTCTGATATAATGAGCCGTACAATTATCGGTATCAATCACATAGGATGAACAAGTGAAATTCGCAGGATCATTCGTCTTGTGATATTCCGTATGATAGTACAACTTGCGTTTGCAATCCGCACAGAAGATTACTCCAGAAAAAATACTCGTGATTCCTCGCCTTGTCGGTCTGCGCTTGTGTTTGCGCAACTGTTGAACAATTGCAAAGGTTTCTCTATCGATAATGGCAGGATGCGTGTTTTCGAAGATAAACCAATCTTCCGTCGGATTTTTGATGATTTTCTTGTTTTTGAAAGACTTTGTTTTCGTTCGGAAGTTGACGGTATCTCCGCAGTACTCCTGCCTTGAGAGAATATTGGAAACTGCTGCAGGACTCCAATTGTACGGCTTTGAAGGCGGTTTACTTGATTTCCTGCTGATGCTGTCCCAATACTCAGTTGGAGTCATTACCTTATCAGCTTTTAACTGATTAGCAATCTGTGACGGTCCAAGTCCTGAGACGCACATCTTGAATATACGCCTGACAATCTCGGCAGCCGGTCCATCAATAATCCATTCATCTGTGTTGTCGGGATTTTTCATATATCCATATGGTGGATTGGTCGTCAGCGGTTTCCCCGATTCGCCTTTGCTCTTGAATACCCTGCGAACTTTGTCGCTGGTATTCTTAGCGTGCCATTCATTGAATAAGTCCTGCATAGGTACAAGGTCGCTGATACCGTTCTTGGTATCTATGTTGTCCATAATAGCAATATAGCGAATGCCCATTCGGTCAAATTCTTCTTCCATCAAGGCTCCGACCACCAAGCGGTTACGTCCGAGACGGGAATGGTCTTTGACAATCAGCGTGCTGATTTTGCCTTCCTCGCCGAGCTTCATAATCTCGTTGAAGGCGGGGCGGTCAAAGTTTGTGCCAGACCAACCGTCATCTATAAATAATCTGGCGTTCTTAAAGCCGTTATCGGCAGCATATTTTTGTAAAATCTCCGTTTGATTTTTGATTGAACCCGATACGCCATCATTCTCGTCATCACGGGAGAGTCGGCAATATAAGGCTGTAATTTTTTCTTTATCTGACTGTTTACTCATTTTGCTCCTTTCCACAGTCGGATATGTCTTTGTAGGATAAACTTATTGTAACATATCTTCCTGCTAAATTCAATACTTTAAATCGCTAAATTATTTCTTTTTCAAATTTGTTTTCGATTCTCTGCAAGATAGTTTTGTCGGCGTTTTCGTTGAAGTGAGTTCTGACAATATAGGTAGTGTTGTCAATCTCATGCGTGTACTTCAAAGGCTTGATATACATACCTCTTGCATACCAAGCTATTCTTTCTTCGGGCGTCATCTTGTCAAGTTCGTCATAAAGCTCGTCAAATGCGTCGTTTAACTCTGTGCGAATATTGAGTATGTTCCCGTTGTCATCAGTGTAAAACATAAAATGTCACCTTCCTTTTTATAGGTTTTAGGTATTCCTAAGTTTTTACTGTTTTTTTCAATAGGAGTAAAAACAGTCTGCTTGTTTAGATGTGACATGGATTTTTAGTTCTCTCATAAAACCGTAAACAAACCTGTCACCCTAATACTGTTTATAGCTGCTTGCGCTTGGTAAGCTCAATGATTCTTTTTCGGTTAGTACGCCGAAAAACTACATCAATACCGCTGCTGCAATACAGCTCAAAAGAAAACTTGTTGAGCAATTTGGTTACCGTATTAGACGGCGTAGTGGTGTCATTCATTTCGGTAATCAGATCGGTAGCTGTACCCATCCAGTAGTGCTTCCCGACCATAAATGCTCTTAACCTTCCGAAAAAAGGATGATTCTCCGTAAGTTTCGGATACCCCTCGCGGTTGGCTTTACCCACTGTCATAGCAACAATTAGTTGTCCTTTAGTCATAAGTTCTTCCTTTCCGTCACTGACAATAGTGACTGTTTTGTGTTCGGTTTTCAATTATTTAAACACAACAAAAAGCCAAGTTATAATAAGGCTCATTCTCATACGAAAAAGGGTAAACTATCCCCTTGGTATAAGAAGCCTTATATAACTTGACTTTAAATTATTCCATCCTCTTTTTGATAATTCAAAGTGCTTGTTGTAGTGTAAGCAAGATAAATCTTTGCTTATTCAGCTCTTTAATCTTATGGATTATTCAGTTGTGAGTGTACATTCTGTGTACAGTTTTTATTATATCCGGTGACAGTTTAGTTGTCAATTAAAACCGTTCGACATATTGCGACGGAGAGATGATGTCACGACTTTACAAGCAGTGCGTTTTTACTCCTATCGAGAAAAACACGCTTTTTAGGGATACCCTAATATCCGTAAAATGCGGTTGCCAATAAGACTAAATTGTGGTAAAGTTATAATAGAAATACTATTTGAATGGAAATGAATAAAGTATGAGCGAACCCAAAAAGCAACATTACGTCCCGCAACTTTATTTACGGAACTTTTCGAGTGAAATCAATACCGAAAAAATATATGTGAAATCAAATAGGACATCAAAAATTTATTTAGCAAACATTAGCGATACTGCAGCACAGAGGAATTTTTATACGGTTAATAAATATGAAGATAAGTATATATGGGAAAAACACTTCGCTTCAAAAATTGAACCTATGTTAAGTACGATAACAAAAACAATTCGCTCTAAAGCTGAAAATGCTCTTATCCAAAACGGAACTTGTATTTTATCCGGTGAAGAAAAAGAAAAGCTGGCATTAAGTATTATGTTTCAATTTCTCAGAGGCACAAATACACGATCATATGAAAAGAAACTGTATAACGATAACTTACCAATTGCTTTTGCCAAAGCCAAAGAGCGATTTTCACCATTAAATGATGAACAAATAGAAAAACTTAAGCAATTTGAAAATAATGATGATTATTTTAAAGACATTGCTATTTCGACTATCTTTAACGAGAAAAGCTTAGTTAAATACATTAATCACTTACTTACAAAATCCTTTCTCATTTATAGAATTATTGGCGATGAATTGTTTATTACCAGTGACAATCCAGTGGTATTACTTAATTCTATAACACTAGAAGCCACTCCATTTAAAAATGGGTTAGAGAACGAAAGCACAGTAGTTTTGTATCCTATTTCTCCCAAAACATTAGTTGCAGCTTATCATCCAGCAAAATTTTTTGGGGCATTAAAAAGAATGGATTGCTGTATTAGCTTTATTGAAAGTAAGAAAGAAAAATCGTTTATCCATACAGCTAACAAAGCTCAAAAGCATTCTTGTGATAATTATCTTTACTCAAATTCAAAAGAATACTTATCAAAAGTATAAAGTACTCTTATATGTGTCAATGTAACAGTATTTTTATTTGACATATATCGTATAAAATTATATAATTAATATGAGATTTTATATGCTGTTGGGTATATCTTTTGATTGCCATAGCAAAGTCCTTTTTATAGGACAATCAATTTGCTATGATTTTATTATCAGGATTGTAGCGCTAATGATAATATGTTTGGGTGAGAGAAATGGCGGTTGCTGTTAAAACAAATGAATATAAGACATCATTGATTAACAACAGAAGATATTTAGGTAATAAATATAAGTTATTGCCATTTATT
>JAHKXX010000217.1 GCA_020627425.1 bacterium | reverse complement strand
TGCCGCACTTTGGGCAGGTCCATGTATCGCTTCTCTCGTTAAGAGGAGTAACGTCTACTTCTATTTTCTTCTTGCCGAACATATTTGTAGTTTCCTTGACTGTGCTGTTCGGCTTTGATGCCGCAGGAGCAGACGGAGCCGCAGGAGCTACAGGTGCAGCCGGAGGAGCAGAGGGAGCAGGAGCAGAAGGAGCTGCTGCAGGAGCGGCAGGAATTTCTGGCTCAAACTCAAAGGGCTTAGGCTCGCCGCAGCCACAGGTGCCGACATAGTTCGGCATAACCTTGCCACACTTGGGGCAAGTCCATGTATCGCTTCTCTCGTTAAGAGGAGTAACGTCAACTTCTATTTTCTTCTTACCGAACATATCTGTAGTTTCGTTAACTGTGCTGCTCGGCTTTGGTGCCGCAGTCGGAGCAGGAGCAGCAGGAGTTGGAGCAGCCGCCGGAGTAGCAGAGGGAGCCGGGATCGGAGGCTCAAACTCAAATGGCTTAGGCTCGCCGCAGCCGCAGGTGCCGACATAGTTCGGCATAAACTTGCCGCACTTGGGGCAGGTCCATGTATCGGTTCTCTCGTTAAGAGGAGTAACGTCAACTTCTATTTTTTTCTTGCCGAACATATTTGTAGTTTCCTTAACGGTGCTGTTCGGCTTTGTTGCAGCAGGTGCCGCCGGAGCTACGGGAGCTGCCGGAGCAGGAGCAGAGGGAGCGGAAGCTGTAGTAGCAGCAGTGGTTTCAGGCTCGGTGCCGGGGACATCCTTTACACGGCTCAAGGGCAGTGCGGAGGCGTTTTCTTTTTCGTAGAAATAATCGACCGAAGCACGACCCTCGGTGATTTTGGATATAAACTCCTTGCATTTGACATGCTCGGGATGTGTCTGATAATACTTCAGAGCAACAGGGTTTTTAAAGGAACCGTAAAGCGCTACGTCATATTCTGCATTGTCGTTGTATGCGTAACCAACCTCAATGCTTACAAGTCCCTCGATTTTTCCGACAAGTGAGGACAGCATTTTTATCATTGTGTCAATGTTTTTCTGCTTATCATCATCATCGCGGATCTTCCACAAGACAATATGTTTTATCATTGATTTGCCTCCCGATATTTTATTAAGGTTAAAATATACTAAAAAGTACATTTTAAAAATCTAATTATATTAATTTTATCACATAGCACCTGGATAATCAATAATTATTTTGTCCTTTATGATAAATTTTTTTAAAAAAAACCCGATAAATTGTTAAATTCCTTGATAAATTACTGACAAACTACTGACGAAAATGTTCTGCTTTCAAAAGAAGAGTTAAAAAAGGGCAAAAAAATATCCGCCGATATCGGCGGATAAATTCTGAAATCTGAGAATCAAAGCTCTACAGACTTGCCCTCTTCCTTGTCGTTAACTACATAATAAGCAACGCCATTTTCGGGCTGAACATAAATCTTTATAGACTCAATAGCGTCTGTGTTACCGTCTGCCTTGTAAGCAGCCTTAACAGCCTCAACAACTGTATCTACTACAGTGTTCTTGCCACCGAACTGTATCTCTACTGTTACAGCAGCTTCCTTAGCCTTAGCAGCTCTTGTTGTCTTAGTAGCTGTCTTTGTTGCTTTAGCAGGAGCCTTTGTTTCTGTCTTTACTTCTGTTTCTGCCTTTGTAGCAGCAGCCTTTGTTTCTGTCTTAGCAGCAGTTGCCTTTTTTGCCATAATAAGTTTCCCTCTTTCTAAAAGATTAATTTTACCTATATACATTCGTGGGCGCGTATACTTGCATAGCTCTTCATACACGCTACAATTAGATTATAACTTTCTTTCCACAATTTGTCAAACAAAAAACGCTGTAAGTGCGATAAAAACTGAAAAAACAGTTACTTGACTAAAAGACTGAAAATAAAAATCAGGAAATTAGTCAGCTTGACCATAAATTGTATGTAAAATATGTAGAATTCAATGGCAAAAAAAGGGCAATAAATAAAAATTTAGTATATACGAATAAAATAATATCTACTGTAAAGGCTATTAATGACGGACCTTACAGATGCTTTAAGCAGCACTGTGAGGACATGCAAAGGAGAAGTATAAATGAAGGCACTAAGAATTTTGATACTGACAGGGAGGATAGTCATTATGGCAAAAAATACGGTGAATATAGCAAAGGGCGTCGGCGCCGGTCTGGTAGCAGGGCTTATGTTCGGCTTTGTAAGCTCTGTAATGATGAAGGACAGCCGCCGCAACAAAAAGAAGGCAGCAAAAGCAATAGATACCGTAGAAAACATTCTGAGCGGAATGCAGGAAATATTCAGATAAAAAACGCCCCGATGGGCGTTACATAAAAAGTTTTAAAAAAGCACAAAAAAGGCCTGCGTCATAGTGACGCAGACCAATGAGGGTATCCCCCTAAAAAAGCCAATTCAGACTGCTCTTGTAACCTTTCCTGAACGAAGGCAACGGGTGCAGACATTAACGCGTCTGGGAGTGCCGTTAACAACAGCCTTTACCTTAACTACGTTTGGCTTCCATGTTCTGTTTGAGCGTCTGTGAGAGTGAGAAACCTTTATACCAAATGTTACACCCTTACCGCAAATTTCACATTTTGCCATCTTTGCACCTCCTATGGTGTTTTATATGAAAGCACAAGCTTTCAAAGCGGTGTTCGTACAACTTATAAGTAATTGATTATAATTACTTAAGCTCTACCTCTGCGCCGACCTCTTCAAGCTTTGTCTTTATGCTCTCAGCGTCATCCTTGGATGCGCCTTCCTTAACAGCCTTAGGAGCGCCGTCAACGAGAGCCTTTGCGTCCTTAAGACCAAGACCTGTGATCTCACGAACAACCTTTATAACCTTGATCTTCTCAGCGCCTGCAGACTTGAGTATTACGTCAAACTCTGTCTTCTCTGCTGCTGCTGCGCCTGCGCCGTCAGCCGGAGCTGCTACTGCAACTGCTGCTGCTGCTGATACGCCAAACTCGTCCTCTACAGCGTGTACAAGCTCTGAAAGCTCGAGTACTGTAAGTCCCTTTAATTCTTCTACGATAGCTGTAACCTTCTCTGATGCCATTTTAGTTTACCTCCAAATTTTGAGATTATTTTTGATTATGCCTCAGCAGTCTCTGCTGCCTCAGCCTCTGCCGGAGCTTCTGCTGCCTCACCGCTCTTGTCAACAATAGCCTGTACGGCTCTTGCGAAGGATGCGATAGGAGCCTGGAAAGCACCAAGTACATTTGCAAGCAAAACCTCTCTTGTCGGAAGCTTTGCAAGGCTCTGGATCTTCTCAAGGCTGATTACTTCGTTATCAAGATAACCTGTCTTTACCGAGAAGTTCTCGTGGCTGTCCGCGAATTTCTGAAGAATACGAGCTGCTGCTACATAATCCTCGTCGCTTGTTGCGATTGCGGATGTTCCGTTAAGAACATCATCAATACCGTTAAGTCCTGCCTTTTCAGCTGCGCGCTTTATCAGCGAGTTCTTTACAACAGTATATTTTACATTTGACTCACGAAGCTCTTTTCTCAGCTTTGTATCGTCTGCAACGGTTATACCCTTGTAATCAACTATAATACCGGCAACCGAACCCTGTATTCTTTCAGCTAGCTCGGCAACCATCTGCTGCTTCTGCTCTAAAACCTTCTGACTTGGCAAAACGTTCACCTCCTATAAATTTTGACGCAAAAAAACGCCTTCCCTTTTCCCGAGAGAAGGCGCAGAATTATACAAACTATAATACAGCACTACTTCACCTCGGCAGGCGGGAGACCCTTTATGCATTACTGCACCTGCTGTCTTTGGTAAACAGCGATAATGATTATATCATATTTTAAAGCTCTTGTCAAGGCAGCGTGACGCTGCACCCGATTTGCGCACTCTGATTGGCGTTACCGCTAATTATTTGGCACGCGCACGAGCTTTGTTTATTATACCTCTTAGTCCGCACCGTGCCGCACAGAGCGGCACTTAGTGCTGTTTCGGAACAGAACTAAGTGTATTTGTCTTGTATGCTTAAAGATCACACATTCCGCACAGCAAGGCGGAATTGTACACAGTCAATTAAACTGCTCCGCCGATCTTTGCCGGGTTGATCCTTACTGCGGGACCCATTGTTGTTGTTACTGCACAGGACTTGATGTACTGTCCCTTTGCAGCAGCAGGCTTTGCCTTTATGATAGCGCTGATAAGAGCGTCAAAGTTCTCGACTACCTTATCTGTACCAAAGGAAACCTTGCCTATCGGGCAGTGGATGATGTTTGTCTTGTCCAGACGATACTCTATCTTACCTGCCTTAGCCTCTTTTACGGCTCTTGCTATATCAGGAGTAACTGTGCCTGCCTTCGGGTTAGGCATAAGTCCGCGGGGACCGAGTACCTTACCGAGACGACCTACAAGACCCATCATATCGGGTGTTGTTATCAGCACGTCAAAATCCATCCAGCCCTCTGACTGGATCTTCTGTGTGAACTCCTCAGCGCCTACATATTCAGCGCCTGCTTCCTTTGCCTTCTCTACGTTGTCGCCCTTGCATATAGCAAGAACTCTTACCTGCTTGCCTGTGCCGTTAGGAAGTACTATGGCACCGCGAACCTGCTGGTCAGCATGACGAGAGTCAACGCCGAGCTTTACATGAAGCTCTACTGTTTCGTCAAACTTAGCTGTTCCTGTCTTAAGTGCTACATCTATAGCTTCCTTTGCGTCATAAGCCTTTGTCTTGTCGATGAGCTTTACGGCATCAACATATTTTTTACCGTGTTTCATTGGTTATCCTCCCTAATTCAGTGGTAAAATCGGAGTTTATTTCCTCCCACTCGGGTCTTTCTGTTAATCTACTACTTCGATACCCATGCTGCGGGCAGTACCTGCTATCATGCTGCATGCTGCCTCTATGCTTGCTGCGTTAAGGTCGGGCATCTTCTGTTCAGCGATCTTCTGAACCTGTTCGCGGGTTATCTTTGCAACCTTCTTCTTGTTCGGTTCGCCTGAAGCCTTGTCGATTCCGCAAGCCTTCTTGATAAGAACTGCTGCCGGCGGAGTCTTTGTAATAAAGGTAAACGAACGGTCTGCGTAAACAGTGATAACAACGGGGATTATAAGTCCTGCGTCGTTCTTTGTGCGCTCGTTGAATTCCTTTGTAAACGCCATAATGTTGACACCGTGCTGACCGAGTGCCGGTCCTACAGGCGGTGCCGGGGTCGCCTTTCCTGCAGGTATCTGAAGCTTTATAAAGCCTGTTACCTTCTGAGCCATTTTTCTTGCACCTCCAAAATTCGTGGTAAAATACGGAGCGATGTAAATGAATTTTCGCTTCCTCCCACAAGGGCATAACGCCCTTTTTAATAACGGATCATTTTCCGTTATGTACTGTTTTTACTCCAGCGGCTCTACCTGGCTTAGCTCGAGCTCTACGGGAGTCTCACGGCCGAACATCTGTATGATGACTCTTACCGTGTTGTTTTGTATGTCGATATCCTCGACTATGCCCACCGAATCCTCGAACGGGCTGTCTGTGATGCGGACGGAATCGCCCACTTCATAATTGATCTCGACAGTTTTTGTTTCTACGCCGAGTCTCTCGACCTCTTCGTCTGTAAGAGCGACGGGCTTCGAGCTCGGACCGACAAATCCGGTACATCCTCTGATGTTTCTTACTATGTACCATGAATCGTCGTTCATCACCATCTTAACTATTACATACCCGGGGAAAATCTTACGCTCAACCTCTTTGGCTTTGTTATCCTTCATCTCGGTAACTTTTTCGGTCGGTACACGGATCTCCTGTATCAGGTCCTTCAGACCACGGTTTTCGACCGTAGTTGCAAGGTTTGATGCAACCTTGTTTTCATATCCCGAATATGTGTGTACGACGTACCATTTAGCCTCATTGTCTGCCATTTAGTATCTCCTCCGAAAGTAGCTTTAGTTACCCGCAAGATCCATCACAAGTCCGAACAGTGAATGTAATCCCGTGTCAAGTCCGAAGATAACAAGTCCGACTACGATCATAGCTATAAGAACTACGCCGGTATTCTTGAACGTTGCCTTCGGTGTCGGCCATACGATCTTTTTGATCTCGCTGATGACTTCGCGGAAATAGCGTCCGATCCTGACGAACACATTTGGCTTTTTCTTGTCTTTTTTCTTGTTTGCCATAGTATCCGCTCCTTACTTTGTTTCCTTGTGCAGAGTATGCTTTTTGCAGAATCTGCAGTACTTGTTCATTTCAAGTCTGTCGGGATCGTTTTTCTTGTTTTTCATTGTGTTGTAGTTGCGCTGTTTGCACTCTGTGCAGGCTAGTGTTACTTTTACTCTCATGACGGCACCTCCCGGTATTTCGGAATAATTTAGCCTCCCTCAAAAAAAGGCACAAAAAAATAAACCTCTGATGAGGTAACTCAAGTGTACCACATCAGAGGCGCATTTGTCAAGAGACTTAGCACTTATTTTTTAAAATTTCTTGATTATATCTTCAAGATTTGTACCGTCAGGAGTTCCGGCAAAGCCGCCCGGCTGCTGAGTCGGTGTATTATAGCCGTTATTTGCCGTATATCCGCCAAAGGAGCTGTTCTGAGACGGAGCAGCGCCGAACTGACTGCTGCTCTGATATGAACCGTAGCCGCCGTTTTGATTATCGGCAAAGCCGTTTGATTGCTGAGTCGGTGCATTGTAGCCGTTATTTGCCGTATATCCGCCGAAGGAGTTGTTCTGTGAATAAGCAGAACCAAACTGATTGTCGCTCTGGTATGAACCGTAGCTGCCGCTTTGATTATCGGCAAAGCCGCCCGGCTGCTGAGTCGGTGTATTATAGCCGTTATTTGCCGTATATCCGCCAAAGGAGCTGTTCTGAGACGGAGCAGAACCGAACTGACTGCTGCTCTGGTATGAACCATAGCTGCCGCTTTGATTATCAGCAAAGCCGTTTGACGGCTGAGTCGGTGCATTGTAGCCGTTATTTACAGGCTGTCCGCCAAAGGAGCTGTTCTGAGACGGAGCAGCGCCGAACTGACTGCTGCTCTGATCTGCATCAGTAAAGGTGGTAAACGGATCGTTCATATTATCGGGAGACTGATATGTACTGCCAAGCGGATTGTATGGAGGAGTGGTTATTGCGGTTTTGTTGCGCTTGTGCCTTGCTATAAGCGACCATACTGAGAATATGGTTGCTAAAAGACCCAGTGCAGCGATAACAATAGAAACTGTTCTCATAGTGTTGTTGTGGCTTTCTGTGGTTTGCAGTCTGCAATCACGTGGGTTATTGGGGTCTACATAGGCTATGAACCAATCACCCTGTTCCAGTGTTTTTGCTTCCGAGCCGAGATCGTCTATGACTACATGCTCATATATCGTATCATTATATTCGTAGGATACAGTTACGGAGTAAACAGTGTGCTTGTGTCTGCCGCTGCCCTCTACGCGAGAGTTGACCTGCTCGGTATAAACATCGACAGTCGCAGCTTTTTCCATAAAGAGCTGTTCTTCTTTTTCGATCTGAAGCTGTCCGAAAAACATTATAGCACCTATAACCATGGCAACTACTCCGATAACCGCTACGAAAATC
>JAHKXX010000216.1 GCA_020627425.1 bacterium | reverse complement strand
GTATACCCGTATAAGCTCATTATCATCCGGTGCCTTGATAAAGTGCAGCCTGCCAAGGGAAAGCGCGCCGCCGTTTCTGAAGCGAAACGCCTGCTTGTCTGTAACGCGCAGGCTCTGATATGAAGAGAACACAGAGTCTACGGGCTTTATGTGTTTTTCTATCTCGCTTTTGTCGGCATTTTTCAGATACTCCATGCTTATACAGTCACCAAGCGTAAAGGAGCACGCCGATGTCCTGCACAGGGAAGTCATAACACAGCCGCAGCCGAGAGCCTTGCCTATATCGTCGCACAGAGTACGGATATATGTACCCTTCGAGCACGCTATTTTCAGCCTGCCGCTCTGGGTGTCTGTGTCAAAGTCCAAAAGCTCCAGTGCTTCTATCGTGACCCTGCGGGGCTCTCTTTCTATTTCTATACCCTGACGCGCAAGCTTATATAGTCTTACGCCGTCCTTTGATACTGCCGAAAACATAGGCGGTATCTGCATTATATCTCCCCGAAACTGCGAAAGTACAGACAAAAGCTGTTCTTTGGTAATATACGTTTTCTTTCTTTCGGTTATTTTGCCCCATATGTCAAGGGTGTCGCTTTTTATTCCGAATGAAAAGCCTGCCTCGTATTCCTTGTTTGTGTCGGGCAAAAGCTCCTGACACTTGGTCGCGTTACCGAGAAGTATAGGCAGTACTCCCGTAGCCATCGGGTCGAGAGTACCCGTATGACCTGTTTTCCTTTCGCGCAGTACGCCTCTTACGACAGCCACAGCGTCAAAGGACGTAAACTCCTGCGGCTTGTTCAGTACAAGTATTCCGTTCATTGTTCCTCCGGATATTCTTTCAGAGTGGCTACGGCTGCCGATACTATCTGTTCTTTTGCGTAGTCTGCTGTACCGTGTATAGAACAGCCTGCCGCTGCGATATGTCCGCCGCCGCCGAACAGGGAGCACATTTTCGATACGTTTATATCGCCGGCACTTCTGGCGGAGATTTTGAACTCTCCGTTTTCTTTTTCACGAATGGTTATACCGATAAGCGCGCCCTCTACCTGACGCGGCAGCGCGGCTATGCCCTCGGTGTCGGATTCATCCGCGCCGGAGGCGTCGATCATCTGCTTTGTAATACAGATAAGGGCAATTTTATTATCTTCATAAAATTCCAGACTCTCCAACGCCATACGCTCTATATCTATCCTGCTTTTTGACTTTGTATCGAACATCAGCCTGCATATATAGGCACAGTCTGCGCCGCAGCTTATCATATCTGCTGCGTCAATATGGGTTTTTGCCGTGACGTTTGAATACTTGAAGCATCCCGTGTCCGTACATATACCGGTAAATATTGCATTCGCAATATCCCTGTCTATGGAAACGCCCATTTTTCTAATTACCTCGGCTACTATCTCGGTGCAGGCAGCCGATGTCGAGTCAACGCAGCCGCACTTTGCAAAGCCTGTGTTGGAGCCGTGGTGGTCGATAAGCAGATCTATCTTATCATAATAGTCCTTATACTGTTCTCCGAGCAGCTGAGTAGAGGCAATATCTACGCTTATAAAAAATCCGGGAGTAAAGTCCTGCTTTTTCACCTTATCGGTTATATAGGAATACTTTTTGTGTATTTCGTCACTGCATACTGCTCTTGCATTTTTTCCGAGTCTTTGCAGTGCCATACACAGTGCATAGGCGCAGCCTATTGTATCTCCGTCGGGGCTTCTGTGCATAAATATCTGTATATTATCCTTTTGCCTTAGTATATCGGCTATTTCCTCAGGCGTCAGTATCTTCATCATTTATATCCTCTTGGGAATTATTCTTTTCTTTCTGTTTCTTTTCTATATCCATAAGTATTTTCGAGATGCCGGCACTGTATTCTATGGAGTCGGTCGCCTCAAATGCAAGCGCAGGTGCATAGCGCAGCTTCAGTCTGGTACCAAGCTCCCGTCTTATAAAGCCCTGTGCCTTTGAAAGAGCCTTTACGGCATTTTTTGCAGTAGGGAGCCCCTTCATAGAGCTTATATATACCCTGCAAAAGGACAGGTCATGAGCCATATCGCAGCGGACAATGCTTATTATACCGTCATGAAGTCTCGGATCCTTCATCTCCCGAAGCAGCGCGGAAAGCTCTCTTTGTATATCCTCTGACATTCTGTCAGCTCTGTAATTCGGCATAGTATTACTCCTCGTCGTTGTTTTTTGTTTTCAGCAGACGCACCGAGCGGTAGTATTCACGAACATTAAGCTCTGTACCGCTTACAAGTCTTTGTTTGATAAAATCGCAGACATACACCTCTCTGCCCTGAAGCTCTACCGCCATACTGTTTTCGGTGTCTACCCAGCTTCCGCCGATATTTGCGATGATCAGAAAACCGAGGTATGCGCCTGCTTTTTTTGCCAGATCGCCGTCATCACGGGAGAACAGGTTTTCCTGTACGATACCGCGGTTCAGTGCGTCCATGACCTCCTCCAGCTCGTCAACGGATTTTTCGCTGCTGTCAAGCTTTATACCAAAGCTTCTCTGGATGAAGTGGATAAAGTCAAGGGCGTTTCCGAGCATAACAAGCTTCAGACTTGCAAGATCGGTGTTTCCCGACATAATGAGCTTGTACTGATTCTCGTAGTATTTCTCAAGATTTTCGATACTGTCATTATAGCTGAAATCCTTTTCGCTTCCGTTATCGAGTCTTTTCATTTTGCAGCTCCTTTACTGTTGTTTGTTTTTATTCAAAAGATATTCCACAAATTCCGCTTCGCTGTCGTTTTCTTCTTCGGGCAGACTGTACGGCTCATCGCCGTTTATTATATTTTTCAGCTTCATATAGTATTCATCCATAACGTTTGCACCCTCTGAGAGCATATATTCATACACCGAGGTATTCACATGGGAATTATAGAAGCTTGATGTCATCTTGTAGTAAACGAGCATATTGTTTATATCAAGGCTGAACGCCCCGTCATACAGTCTGTTATTGACAAGGCACAGCGCCATAGCAACGTCAGAGGCTCTGTCACGCTTTACCTTTACCGGTACTACTGATATAAGCGTTATCAGCATTTTTGACGCGTCGACGGTAAACTGTAGGTTTATTTCGGTATCTTTTCCGTTTACGGTACAGCGAACGAGCATATTATCGTTGTCGCTCTCATACATTATATCATTTTTTTGCAGCATTTTGCACAGCGCGCTGTACAGCTGCCAGGATTTTGTTCCCGTAATATTCATACTATTCTCCTTTACATATAGAAAGAAATTCTTTTCTTATTTCCGATGCAAGATACAGGGAGCCGAACACGACCAGCGCGTCGTGCTTGCCGGTTTTCTCCAGTGCAAGTCTCAGGGCGTCTGCCGGTTTATCTATCGGGTACGAGCTTTTGTCAAAGCTGTTTTTAATAAGCCCGGACAGCTTTTCTGCCGGCATCGCCCTGGGACTCGTCGGGGTCGTGGTTATTATCTCATCAAAAAGCGTTATCGGTTTGCTGAGAGCCGTTTCTATATCCTTATCGGCAAGCATACCTATGAGCGCTGTTTTTCTTTTACCGGACAGATGTTTTTTTACCGCATTATAAAGTGCTTCGGTTCCGCCCGGATTATGCGCCCCGTCAAGAAGTATGAGGGGCTCCTTTGACAGCAGCTCGAGTCTTGCGGGGAAGAAGGCATTTTTGAATCCGTTTTTAATATCTTCATCGCTTATTTTTATTCCCTGTTTTTTCAGTACACAGACGGTACAGAGTGCTGCCGCGGCATTTTTCAACTGATGCTCCCCCAAAAATGGTATATGCACTCTTATGGTTTTTCCGTCCGGTATCGTGTAGCTAAGGTCGGAGCCGTCGATAGTCGTATTTACATCCGTTATTTTTTCCGTATCGGCAGTGACGAGAATATTATTTTTTTCTTTTGCACAGGTCCTTATAACTTCCTCTGCATCCTGCGGCTGTTCCCCGTAGCAGACGGTATAGCCGCCGGGTTTGATAATGCCGCACTTTTCAAAGGCTATTTTTGCAGTGGTATCCCCGAGTATTTTTGTATGGTCGAGAGAGATCGACATAATTACCGACGCAAGCGGAGACTTGATGATATTTGTTGCGTCAAATCTGCCGCCGAGACCGGTCTCAAGCACAACGATGTCACATTTTTCTCTTGAAAACCAGCAAGCGGCAACAGCAAAAACAAATTCAAACTCGGTTATTACCAGTCCTTCGTCTTTCATCTGAAGCACTACGGGATATATTTCCTCTACAAGCTCTGTGAGTTTTTGTTTTTCTATCATACTGCCGTTTATCTGGAATCTTTCCCTGAAATCCAGTACAAAGGGTGATATAAACAGCCCGGTCTTATATCCTGCCTGAGTCAGCACCGAGGACAGCAAGGCGCAGACCGAGCCTTTGCCGTTAGTACCTGCCACATGAACGGTTCTGAAACTTTCCTGAGGATCTCCGAGTCTTTTCATCAGCTCTCCTATCCTCGAAAGTCCCGGTCTTATACCAAAGGTTAGCAGAGAATCAATTGATCTAACAGCCTCTTCATATGTCATAGCTCCGTATCTCCTGTCAGCAGGGCAAGCTTCCCCATTTAAATCTACCCTATAATAATACTCCTTCCTCCTCCCCCTGTCAACCCGGTGCCCGGGCGGTCGATTCGCGGCAGCGTGACGCTGCACCCAAATCCGCGCACTCGAGTCAGTATTACCCACCGACTTTGTTGGCACGCGTACGAGCGGGGTTT